>CAZNMV010000059.1:0-12297 GCA_964573835.1 uncultured Aestuariivita sp.
GGCGGTCGCGATCTTCAGATCGGGCGAGGTGCGCACCTCGCCCACGGTGATGGACAAGCGGTTGAGCTCGGGGTCGTGCACGTCGGCGCGCGCCAACACCTCGGACAGGGTGCGGCGGATCAGTTCGCCCACGCGCAGCTGGCGCTGCGAGGGGCCTGCGCCGTCATGATGATGGTTTCTCGACATGCGCCTGACTTAAGGCTTTGCCCGCCCTTTGCCAAGCAGCCGCAGCTTGGGTAAGAGGGCCGGACAGGGCCAAGGACAGGTGCAGGATGACACAACTTCCCGGATTGGTGGTCACGGGCGCGTCGGGGCGGATGGGCCGGATGCTGGTGCAGATGATTGCGGCCAGCGACAAGGCGCGCCTTGTGGGCGCGGTCGAACGGGCGGGCCATGACTGGATCGGCCAGGACATCGGCACCGCGATGGGCGGCGCCGCGCTGGGCGTCAGCGTCACCGACGACCCGCTCGAGGCCTTCGCGCAGGCGCAAGGCGTCATCGACTTCACCGCGCCGCGGGCGACGCTGGAATTCGCGCAGCTGGCCGCGCAGGCACGTCTTGTCCACGTGATCGGGACGACCGGCTTCACCGAGGACGAGCTTCAGGCGCTGAAGCCCGCCGCGCGCCATGCCGTGATCGTGCGCGCCGGCAACATGAGCCTGGGTGTCAACCTGCTGGTGCAGCTGACCAAACGTGTCGCCGCCGCGCTGGACGCCGATTACGACATCGAGATCGTCGAGGCGCATCACAACCTCAAGGTCGATGCGCCGTCGGGCACGGCCCTGATGCTGGGCGAGGCCGCCGCCGAAGGCCGCGGCGTGGCGCTGGCGGATGTGTCCGACCGGGGCCGCGACGGGATCACCGGTGCGCGCAAGCGCGGCGATATCGGATTTGCCGCGATCCGGGGCGGTGATGTCATCGGCGAACATGACGTGATCTTCGCGGGCCCGGGCGAACGCATCGTCCTGCGCCATCTGGCGAGCGACCGGGCGCTGTTCGCCCGGGGCGCGCTGCGGGCCGCGCTCTGGGGTCAGGGCAGGGCGCCGGGGGAATACGACATGATGGATGTGCTGGGTCTCTAGCCGGTCGGCGAAATCCCGCGGATTTGGCGGGAACCTGCCGCAGATTCCATCTTCGCCGGTTGATCCGGATCGTGTAAAATAACGTATCAGAGATATCTTTCACCGTAACCGGCCCGAGATCTTCGATCATGCGTGTCCCTGTCCTCGCCTTGCTGCTTTCTTTCGCCGCTGTCCCTGCCCTCGCCGAGTTCCAGAAGGTGTCGAGCGCGACCCAATTCACGCAGATCGTGTCGGGCAAGACCCTGACGCGACCCCTCGTGGAACTGACCGTCACCCCGGATGGTGAAATCGCCGGCACGGGCGCGGCCTGGGAAGTCGTGGGCGAATGGCGCTGGCAGGACGGCTATTTCTGCCGCGACCTGTTCTGGGGCGGCATGGACCTGGGCTTCAACTGTCAGGAAGTTCAGGTGAGCAGGGACCGCATCCGCTTCACCTCGGACCGCGGGCAGGGGCAGTCGGCCGTCTTCCGCCTGCGCTGACCTAGAAGTCGACCGCGATTCCCTTTTTTTCCCAGTCGCCATAGCGCACGGGTTCCGGCCCGTCGCGCCCGCCCAGTTCCGGCGGAAGCTCGACTGCCTTGGCCTTGCGGCGGCGTTCTTCCGCCTCGGCCAGCGCGCGGCGGGCGGCGGGGGGCAGATCGTCTGTCGAGGCGTCGTCGGTCATGCCGCTTCCTTTGTGCGATGCGCCTTGATATACGCCCGGCCGATGCGGGGGCAAGGCAGACAGGGTCACGGATGACGGAACGCGCAACCGCAGCGCGGCGCACGGCGCTGCATCTTCTGGACGCGATCCTCGGCGACCATCGCCTGATGTCGGAATGCCTTGCGGCCGGCATGCTCGACCGGATCGAGGCGCCCGATCGCGCCCGCGCCCAAAGGCTGGCGCAAGAGGTGCTGCGCAATCTCGACCGCTGCGACCGGCTTCTGGCACGCCACCTGCGCAAGCGCCCGCCGCTGCATGTGCACAATGCGCTGCGGCTGGGCGTGCTGGAACTGGCGCAGGGGCAGGCTGCCCATGGCGTGGTCAGCGATCTGGTGACGCTGGTGGGCGGGCACCGCCGCCACGGGTCGCTCAAGGGTCTGGTCAACGCCGTCCTGCGCAAGGCCGCCGAAGAGGTGCCCACCGAATGGCCGCGCCTGCGGGTGCCGCATCTGCCCAACTGGTTGCGCCGTCCGCTGCGCGATGCCTGGGGCGCAGACCGGGTGGCGGCGATCGAGGCCGCGCATCTGGCGGGCGCGCCGCTTGACCTGACCCTGAAGGACCCTGCCGATCCGCTGGGCGACAGCTTGGGCGACCGCCTGCCCACCGGCAGCCTGCGCCTGCGCGACGCGGGTGCGGTCACCGCGCTGCCGGGCTTTGCCGAGGGCCGCTGGTGGGTGCAGGACGCCGCCGCCGCGCTTCCCGTCCGGGTTCTCGCGCCGCAGCCGGGGGAACGGGTGCTTGACCTTTGCGCAGCCCCGGGGGGCAAGACGATGCAGCTGGCCGCGGCGGGCGCGCAGGTCGTCGCCGTCGATTCGTCCGAGACGCGGATGGCGCGGGTGCGCGAGAACCTTGCCCGCACGGGGCTGAATGCCGATCTGCGCGTGGCCGACGCGCTGGAGGAGGCTGGCGAATATGACGCCATCCTGCTCGATGCGCCTTGTTCGGCCACCGGCACGATCCGCCGCCATCCCGACCTGCCCCATGCCAAGGACGGATCGGACTTCGCCGTGCTGTTCGACCTGCAGGCGGCGCTGATCGACCATGCCTGGACGCTTCTGCGGCCCGGCGGGCGCATGGTTTTCTGCACCTGTTCCATCCTGCCTGACGAAGGCGAGGCGCAGATCGACGACGCCCTGACCCGCCTGCCCGGCGCCATGATCGACGCCGACGCGGTGCGCGTCCCCGGGATCGAGCCCGGCTGGGTCACGCCCGAAGGCACGCTGCGCATCCTGCCGTCGGACTGGGCCGACCGGGGCGGCATCGACGGGTTCTTCATCGCCTGCCTGAAGAAACCGGACTGAGCCACGCCATTCTGCGGTGACTTGCGCCGCCCGGGCCGCTATGATCGCGGCACAAGCGCCAGAGAGCGTAGAGGCAGAGCAATGGCACCCAACCCCCGGCAAGACGATCGGCGCGCACGGTTCATGAACCGTCTTGTCGCGCGGCTGAGCCACCGCCAGTCGGCGGCCAAGGGGTTTGTGTCGCAGCCCGAACCGCGCACCATCGGATCCTTCGCGCGCGGCCGCCAGATGGTCGCGGGGAACCTGCTTTTCGCGGGCTACCTGATCGAGGCCGAGGATTGCGACCTCTGGGAAGTCGCCCCGCCCGACACGGCCTATGAGGATGAAATCCACGGGTTTGCCTGGCTCGACGATCTGGCGGCGGTGGGCGATCCGCGCGCCCGGGCGCTCGCCCAGAAATGGGTCTGGGGCTGGATCGGGCGCTATGGCGCGGGCCACGGGCATGGCTGGTCGCCCGATCTGACGGGGCGGCGCGTGATCCGCTGGATCAACCACGCGCTGTTCCTGCTGCGCGGGCAGGACCGGGACGCAAGTGCGGCGTTCTACCGGTCGCTCGCGGGGCAGACATGGTATCTGTCGAAACGCTGGCGCAGCGCCCATCCCGGTCTGCCCCGGTTCGAGGCGCTGACCGGGCTCATCTATTCCGGCCTTGCGCTTCAGGGCAAAGAGGCGCTGGCCGCCCCGGCCATTGCCGCGCTCGCGCGGGAATGCGCCTCCCAGATCGACGATCAGGGCGGGCTGCCCACGCGCAACCCCGAAGAACTGCTCGACGTCTTCATGCTGCTGACCTGGGCCGCCGCCGCGCTGACGGAAAGCGGGCGCACGCCGCCGCAGGCCCATGGCGACGCCATCGCCCGCATCGCACCCAGCTTGCGCACGCTGCGCCATGCCGATGGGGGCCTTGCCCGGTTCCATGGCGGGGGGCGCGGTCTTGACGGGCGGCTGGACCATGCGCTGGCCGCGAGCGAGGTGCGCGAGGCGGCGCCAGACGGCCTGTCGATGGGCTATGCGCGGCTTGCGGGCGGGCGCACCAGCGTCGTGATCGATGCCAGCGCCCCGCCGCAGGGGGCGGCGTCGCTGAACGCGCACGCCTCGACGCTGGCGTTCGAATTGACCTCGGGGCGCAGGCCGCTCATCGTCAGCTGTGGATCGGGCGCGTCCTTCGGGGCCGACTGGCGCCGCGCAGGCCGCGCAACGCCGTCGCATTCGGTCCTGTGCCTTGACGGGTTTTCCAGCGCGCGGTTGGGCGCCCTGCCTGCTGGCCGGGGCGAGCCGCTGGTCGAAGCCCCGCGGAACGTGCCCGTGGAACTTGACCGGCTGGATGACGGGACGCGGTTTCAGGGAGGGCATGACGGCTATGTCACAGGCTACGGCCTGACCCATGCGCGCACGCTGGATCTGACCTTCGATGGCCGGGGTCTTGCCGGTGAGGACCTGCTGATCGCCATGGACGACGCCGCAAAGCGCGCCTTCGACCGGCAGATCGACGGGCCGAAGCTGGGCGGCGTGCCCTTCGACATCCGCTTCCACCTGCACCCCGAGGTCGACGCCACCATCGATCTGGGCGGTGCGGCGGTCTCGATGGCGCTGAAGAGCGGGGAAATCTGGATCTTCCGCCATGACGGGGGGGTGGGCATGTCGCTGGAACCCAGCGTTTATCTGGAAAGCGGGCGGCTCAAGCCGCGCGCGACAAAACAGATCGTTCTATCCGGCCGCGCGATCGAGTATGCGACCCGCGTTCGCTGGTCACTGGCCAAGGCGCAGGATACCGCGATCGGCATCCGCGACCTGGCCCGGGACGATCTGGAATTCAACGACTGACCGCAAAGGCCCCCTGCCCATGACCGACCGCCAGACGCTGCGCCGCGCGCTGATCTCCGTTTCCGACAAGACCGGGCTTATCGAGCTTGGCACCGCGCTTGCCGCGCGGGGGATCGAGCTCCTGAGCACCGGCGGATCGGCCAAGGCACTGCGCGACGCAGGGCTCGCGGTGCGCGACGTGGCCGATGTGACGGGGTTCCCGGAAATGATGGATGGCCGGGTGAAGACGCTGCACCCGGGCGTGCATGGTGGCCTTCTGGCGCTGCGCGACAACGCCGAACATGTCGCGGCGATGCAGGCGCATGGCATCGACGCGATCGATCTTCTGGTGGTGAACCTCTATCCGTTCGAGGCGACGGTGGCGGCCGGGGCCGATTACGACACCTGCATCGAGAACATCGACATCGGCGGCCCGGCCATGATCCGCGCGGCGGCCAAGAACCATGCCTTCGTGAGCGTCGTGGTGGATGTGGAGGATTACGCGCCGCTGCTGGCCGAGCTTGACGCACAGGACGGCGCGACAACCTACGCCTTCCGGCAGAAGATGGCGCAGATCGCCTATGCGCGCACCGGGGCCTATGACGCCGCCGTCAGCACATGGATGGCCGACGCGCTGGGCGAGACCGCGCCGCGCCGCCGGGTGGTGGCCGGGCGGCTGGCCCAGACGCTGCGCTATGGCGAGAACCCGCATCAGGCGGCGGCCTTTTATCTTGACGGCAGCGCGCGGCCCGGCGTGGCGACGGCGGTGCAGCATCAGGGCAAGGAATTGTCCTACAACAACATCAACGACACCGACGCGGCGTTCGAGCTGGTCAGCGAATTTGCCCCCGAAGACGGCCCTGCCTGCGTCATCATCAAGCATGCGAATCCCTGCGGTGCCGCGCGTGGCGCGACCCTGGCCGAGGCCTACCGCAAGGCCTTCGACTGCGACCGCACCAGCGCCTTCGGCGGCATCGTGGCGCTGAACGGTGAACTGGATGACGAGACCGCGCGCGAGATCACGGGCATCTTCACCGAAGTGGTGATCGCGCCCTCGGCGACTGCCGGAGCCATGCGTATTTTTGACGAGAAGAAGAACCTGCGGCTTCTGACGACCGGTGCCCTGGCCGATCCGCGCGCGGGCGGGCTGGCGTGGAAGCAGGTCGCGGGCGGGCTTCTGGTGCAGGACCGCGATACCGGCCATGTCGCGCCCGGCGATCTGCGGGTGGTGACGAAGCGCCAGCCGACGCAGGCCGAGCTTGCCGATCTGCGGCTGGCCTGGACCATCGCCAAGCACGTCAAGTCGAACGCCATCGTCTATGTGAAGGATGGCGCGACCGTGGGCGTGGGCGCGGGGCAGATGAGCCGGCTTGACAGTTCGACCATCGCCGCGTTGAAGGCTGCGCGCATGGGCACCGATCTCGGCCTCGCGGGCAGCCCCGCGAAAGGGTCGGTCGTGGCCTCGGACGCGTTCTTTCCATTCCCCGACGGGCTTCTTGCCGCGGCCGAGGCCGGGGCCACGGCGGTCATCCAGCCCGGCGGGTCGATGCGCGACGCGGACGTGATCGCGGCGGCGGACGAGGCGGGGCTTGCCATGATCTTCACCGGCATGCGCCATTTCCGACACTGAGGAGAACCCGATGCGGATGGTGTTCTGGGCCGGCTTCTGGGCCTTCCTGATCGACCAGATCAGCAAGTATGTGCTGCTGCATGTGCTCGACCTGGCCACTGTGCGGGCCATCGACGTGGCTCCGCCGCTTCTCAACCTGCGCTACGGCGAAAACCGGGGGATCAATTTCGGCCTGTTCGGCGATGCGCCCGAAGCGATGCGCTGGGTGCTGATCGGCTTTGCCTTCGTCGTCATCGCCGCCGTTCTCTGGTGGGTGCGCCGCCACGATCACAACCGGCTGATGATGCTGTCGGCGGGCCTGCTGGTGGGTGGTGCGCTGGGCAACGTGGTCGACCGGCTGGTCTATGGCTATGTCTTCGATTTCCTGAACATGTCGTGCTGCGGCATCGACAACCCCTTCGTGTTCAACATCGCCGACATCTTCATCTTCGCGGGCGCGATCGGCCTTATCCTCTTCGAGGGGCGCGGCACGCGCAAAAACCCCTCGTGACCTCGCGGGAAAGATGGTCTAAAAAGAGGCCGGGAAAACGGAGGGTTGTGATGGCACTGCCACGCACAGCATTGGTGATTGTGGCCCTGACGGGTCTGACGGCCTGCTCCGGGCAGGGCCTGCGCGACCTGCGCAGCGGCGGCGACGGCCCCGACGAATTCATGATTCTGCCCTCCAAGCCGCTTGTCGAACCGACAAGCTATTCCTTCCTGCCCGATCCGACGCCGGGCGGCAGCAATCGTGTCGACCAGAACCCGATGGCCGATGCGGTCGCGGCGTTCGGCGGGCGGCCCGAAGCGCTGGAACCGCGGGGCGTCGCTGCGGCTGATGCCGCACTCGTCGCGTCGGCCAGCCGTCACGGCGTGCAGGAGAACATCCGCGAAGTCACCGCGCAGGAAGACGAACAGTTCCGCAAGCGGCGCGGGCGGCTGACCTCGATCCGGCTGTTCCCGGTGGACCGGTATGCGCAGGTCTATCGCCCGCAGCAGATCGACCCCTATCGCGAAGAACAGCGGTTCCGCCGCGCGGGCGTGCCCACGGTCACCAACCCGCCGCAGGCGCGCTGATCCTCACGTTTCCGCCAAGTCGGCTTGAACGGCGCGGCCGGCGCTGTACTTGTGTCTGCGTGAAGCAAGGAGTGCTGCGCATGTTGCGAACCCTGGCCCTCGGCACCGCAGTGATCTGGGGCGCCACCCTGTCGGCGCAGACCATCGACGATGCCGTGACGACATTCCAGCTGGACAACGGCATGGACGTCGTCGTGATCGAGGACCGGCGCGTCCCCGTGGTGCAGCACATGGTCTGGTATCGCGCCGGGTCGGCCGATGAACCGGTGGGGGAATCGGGCGTTTCGCATTTCCTCGAACACCTGCTCTTCAAGGCGACCGAAAACCTTGAGGCGGGCGAATTGTCGGCCACCGTCGCCGCCAATGGCGGGCGCGACAACGCCTTCACCAGCTGGGACTACACCGCCTATTTCCAGCGCGTCGCCGCCGACCGGCTGGGCCTGATGATGCAGATGGAAGCCGACCGCATGGTCAACATCCGCCTGACCGACCGCGATATCGTCACCGAACGCAATGTCATCATCGAAGAACGCAATCAGCGGGTGGAAAACAACCCGCGCGCCTTGTTTTCCGAACAGATGAACGCAGCGCAGTTCCTGAACCACCGCTACGGTGTGCCCATCATCGGCTGGCTGCACGAGATGGAGACGCTGGACATGGACGATGTCCTGTCCTTCTACCGCACGCATTATGCGCCCAACAACGCGATCCTGATCGTGGCGGGCGATGTCGACCCCGAAGAGGTGCGCCGCCTCGCCGACATCCATTACGGCGCGATCCCCGCCAATCCCGACATCGCACCGCGCGTGCGGTCAACCGAACCGCCGCAGAATGCCGAGCGGCGGCTGATCTTCCGCGATGCCCGCGTCGCGCAGCCCTATGTCCAGCGGTCCTACCTCGCGCCCGAACGCGACAGCGGCGCGCAGGAGAAGGCCGCGGCCCTCACCATCCTGGCCGAGGTTCTGGGCGGCGGGACGACGTCCTATCTGGTGGACAAGCTGCAGTTCGAAGCCCAGGTCGCGGTCTTCGCGGGGGCGTTCTACCGGGGTATCTCGCTTGACGAAACGACCTTCGATTTCGTGGTGGTGCCCGCCCCCGGCGTGACGCTGCAGGAGGCCGAGGATGCGATGGACGCCGCCCTTGCGCAGTTCCTGATCGACGGGGTCGATGCCGACCAGCTTGACCGGATCAAGATGCAGCTGCGCGCGTCGGAAATCTATGCCCGCGACAACGCCGAAGGGCTGGCCAGCCGCTATGGCTCGGCGTTGACCAGCGGACTTACGGTCGAGGACGTTCAGGCCTGGCCCGGGGTCTTGCAGGCGGTGAGTGCCGAAGACGTGGTCGAGGCCGCCCGCGCCGTCCTGCGGCGCGAAGGGTCGGTCACCGGCTGGTTGATGCAGGCAGAGGAGGCGATGCAATGATGAAGCGTGTTCTGGCCGCGGCCTGCGCCTGCCTTCTGGCCCTGCCCGCCTGGGCGGGCGTGCAGATCCGCGAAGTGACCTCGCCCGGCGGTATCACCGCCTGGCTGGTCGAGGATCATTCGATCCCCTTCATGGCGCTGGAACTGCGGTTCCGGGGCGGGACCTCGCTCGATGCGCCGGGCAAGCGCGGCGCCACCTATCTGATGAGCGTTCTGCTCGAGGAAGGCGCGGGCGATCTTGATGCGCGCGCCTATGCCCGCGCGCTGGAATCGCTGGCCGCGTCGGTGAGTTACGACGCCTCCGATGACGATGTGTCGATCTCGGCCCGGTTCCTGACGGAAAACCGCGATGAGGCGGCAGCGCTCCTGCGCAAGGCGCTGGTTGAGCCGCGCTTTGACGAAGACGCCATCGAACGGGTGCGCCAGCAGGTCCTGTCGGGCCTGCGGTCGGACCTTGCCGATCCCAACGATATCGCCAGTGCGGCGTTTTCCGCCATGGCCTATGGCGATCACCCTTATGCCACCGACGGGAAGGGCACGCTGGACAGTGTCGCGGCGTTGACGCGCGACGATCTCGTCGCTGCCCATCGCGGCGCGCTGGCGCGCGACCGGATGTTCGTGGGCGCGGTGGGCGACATCACGGCGGAAGAGCTGGGCGTCATGCTGGACAAGCTTCTGGGCGATCTGCCGGAGACCGGCGCGCCCATCCCCGGCCTGGCCGAGGTGAATATCGAAGGCGGCGTCACCGTCGTGCCCTTCGATACGCCGCAATCGGTGGCGATGTTCGGGCATGTGGGCTACCCGCGTGACCACCCCGACTTCTTCCCGGCCTTCGTGCTGAACCACATTCTCGGCGGTGGCGGGTTCGAAAGCCGCCTGATGACGGAAGTGCGCGAAAAGCGCGGCCTGACCTATGGCGTCTATTCCTACCTTCTGCCGAAGGACCTTGCCGCGGTCTACATGGGCAGCGTGGCGTCCGCCAATGATCGCATCGCCGAGGCGGTCGAGGTCATCCGCGCCGAATGGGCGCGCATGGCGTCTGACGGCGTGACGCCCGAAGAACTGGACGCCGCCAAGACCTATCTCACCGGGGAGTACCCGCTGCGCTTCGACGGGCATGGGCGCATCGCCAGCATCATGACGGCGATGCAGATGCAGGACCTTGGCATCGATTATATCGCCACCCGCAACGACAAGGTCGAGGCGGTGACGCTGGACGATGTCGCGCGCGTGGCCGCGGACCTCATGAAGCCCGAGAGCCTTCATTTCGTGATCGTGGGACAACCCGCGGGGTTCTGACCCCGCGGGACTCGACTCCTGCGATGGGCAGGTCTAGATGAGAACATATAGTGAACATATGGCTGCCGCTGTCCCATGTCGAAACGCAGGATCCTCTCCGTGTGGTTTCCGCGCCTTGGCGCGGAACGGCTGCTTCGGGTGCAGCGGCTTGACCCCGACACGCCCCTTGCCGTCATCGACGAGCTGCGCAACGCGCAGGTCATCTCGTCGCTGAGCGGGACGGCGCAGGCTGCGGGGCTGCACCTTGGCCAGCCCGTGCGCGACGCCCATGCCATGTGCGCCCGCCTTGTCACCCGCCACCGCAATGCCCCGGCCGAGGCCGCGTTCCTCACCGCGCTGCGCCGTTGGGCGGGGAAGTTTTCGCCCTGGGTGGCGGAAGAGGCCCCCGACGGGCTGGTGATCGACCTGTCGGGTTGCGCGCATCTCTTCGGCGGGGAAGAGGCGCTTTTGCAGGTCGTCGAAACCGATTGCGCCGATCTGGGCCTGTCGGTGCGCATGGGGCTGGCCGATACGCTGGGCGCGGCCTGGGCGCTGGCGCGCCATGCCGGGCAGGGGGTGGCACCCGAGCGGTCGGGTGACGCGATCCAGCAGGAGGCCCGCGCCACACGGTCGCGCGCCGCGCGGCGGCGGATGGTTCCCGGCGCGCAGGCGGTGCCTGTGGCGGCGGGCATGATCGCGGCACCGGGGCAAAGTTACAGCGCGCTGGCGGGCCTGCCGGTGGCGGCGCTGCGGCTTGACGCCGACACGGTGGCGCAACTGGGCCGCCTTGGTCTGCGGCGCATCGGCGATCTCTTGGGTCAGCCGCGCGCGGGCCTTGCGCGGCGCTTCGGCACGGGGCTTGTCATGCGGCTGGATCAGGCGATGGGTTCGGCGCCGGAACCGGTGTCGCCTGCGCGCCCGCCCGACCATTTCGCCGTGCGGATGACGATGCCCGAACCCATCGGGCTCGAATCCGATCTGCTCGCCGCCATCGACCGGATGCTGCCCGTGCTTTGCGACCGCCTGCGCGCGAAGGGGCGCGGGTTGCGCACGCTCCGGCTGGAAGCGCACCGCACCGATCAGGCGGCCGAGGTGGTGAGCATCGGCCTCGCCCGCCCCAGTGCCGAACCCGACCGCATCCGCCCGCTTCTGGCGATGAAACTCGGCCAGATCGACGCGGGCTTCGGCATCGACATGCTGCGCCTCGCCGCGCTGCAGACCGAACCCGTCCATGACCGCACAATGGTCGGCCACCGCGAAGCCGGGCGCGCCGTCGCGGAAAGGCTGGCCGCCAATACCGCGCTCGATGACCTGATCGGGAAACTGGGCGCGCGCATCGGGCTCGAGGCGATCACGCGGCTGCACCCGGCGTCGAGCCATATCCCCGAGAAGACGCAGAAGACCCTTGCCGCCGCATGGTCGGAACCGGCGCGCGACTGGCCCGCGCCCCCGGGCCCACGGCCCCTGCTCTTGTGGCGGCCCGAACCGGTGCACGCCCCGGACGCCCCGCAACTGCCCGCGCGCTTCCGCTGGCGCGGCCGCGACCGGGACCTGGGCGAAGCGACGGGGCCCGAACGCATCGCGCCGGAATGGTGGCTCGACGATCCGAACTGGCGCAGCGGGGTGCGGGATTACTGGGTGGTCACCACGGCGCAGGGCGAGAGGCTCTGGCTCTTCTACGCCCATGGCGGGACGATGTCGTCTGGCTGGTTCTGCCAGGGTGCCTTCGCCTGAGGGCGGGGGCGGTCCGCAAATATCCCCGACCCGCCCCCTTGCGCGCCCTTTCGCGCCACCCCAGTTGAAGCCCATGGCCATCCGGGGATGGCCGGAGCGGGGGCGCATCTTGGACTTCATCCTCATCGCGGGCGGCTTCGTCGCCCTGATGTTCGGCGGCGAAATGCTGGTCAAGGGGGCGGTGTCGGCGGCGACGCGTCTGGGCGTCTCGCCCATGGTGATCGGGCTCACGCTGGTGGGCTTCGGCACCTCGACGCCGGAACTGCTGACCAGCCTGCAGGCGGCCTTCGCCGG
>CAZNMV010000060.1:0-12009 GCA_964573835.1 uncultured Aestuariivita sp.
GCTTCGGCACCTCGACGCCGGAACTGCTGACCAGCCTGCAGGCGGCCTTCGCCGGGGCGCCGGGCATCGCCATCGGCAACGTGGTCGGGTCGAACACGGCCAACGTGCTTCTGATCCTTGCGGTCGCGGCCCTGATCGCGCCCATCGCGGTCGCGCGCGACGCCTTCTGGCGGGACGGCAGCGTGATGATCGCGGCCAGCCTTGCCTGTCTTGCGGTCGTTCTCAGCGGGTCGGTGGGGCGTGTCGGCGGCGGGATCCTCGTTGCGGCCCTTGTGGCCTATCTGACCTATACGCTCTGGTCCGAACGCCGCCGCCCCTCGCCCGCAGGCGAGGTCTATGCCCATGAGGCCGAGGCGGTGCCCGGCAAACCCGTGGGTCTGGGCGCGGCGCTGGGTCTGTTTGCCGTGGGGCTGGTCATCACGCTTCTGGGCGCGCGGTTCCTCGTGCAGGGGGCGGTGGGCATCGCCACCGATTTCGGCGTGTCCGAGGCGGTGATCGGCGTCACCATCGTCGCCATCGGCACGTCGCTGCCGGAACTGGTGACGTCCGTCATCGCCGCGCGGAAGGGCGAGGCCGACGTGGCGCTGGGCAACGTGATCGGGTCGAACATCTTCAACATCCTCGGCATTCTCGGCGTTACCGCGCTGGTGCATCCGCTCAGCGTTCCGGCCGAAATCGCCATGCGCGACATCTGGGTGATGCTGGTGGCGGCGGGCGCGCTGATTGCGGTGGCCGTGACGGGCTGGCGCATCAACCGCACCGAAGGCGGGATCATGCTGGCGCTCTATGCCGCCTATCTGGGCTGGCTGGTCGCGACGATTTAATCTGCCCAGAGCGCGGTGCCGGGGTGAAACTGCGACCAGGCGAACCAGAACGCCTGATGGCTGCCGAGATCACCGCCCGAGGCATCGACCGCCCTGATCCCGCCCGCATCAAGGACAAGACGCACGTTCTCGAACGCGATCTCGCGCCCCTGTTTCAGCGCGATGAGCGCCGCGCCGCGCGCAAAGGCCACCGGCGTCCCCGATGCTGTGACGACGCCGATCACGTCCTCATGCACACCCAGACGCGGATCGACGTCGCCCACCGGAAAGATCGGCCCGCCCGCGTCGCGCCCGTTGCGGAAGTCGAAGTCGCGGCCCAGTGCCAGCGCCTCGACCAGAACGGTGGTGCCGGGGTAGGCGGCCTTCCAGCTCCCCCAGTCCGATGTGATGACGGTGGCCTGCTTCAGTTGCAGGCCCCGTTCCGCCAAAGGCCCCGTCACCGCATGGCCGAGGAAGGTGTCGAAGACCGACATCGTCTCGATGTCGTACATCACCTTGTTCGACCGGATCAGCAGGCCCGAGGTGCGCAGCACCGGGCGCTTGACCCCTTCTGGCAGATCGTCCGTGAACCACGCCTGTGCCGAACCGCAAAGCGTGCAATAGGGAATGCCCAGATCCCGCCCGCCCAGGGTGTCGTTCACCATCTCGCGCACCTCCATGATGCGGCGGGGATAGGCGCGGGCCTCGCCGTTCACGACGATGCCGAAGATGATGTCCTCGTCCTTCAGCCAGCTTGCGTCTTCGGCGGTGCTGACCTCCGGGTTGTCGGCGGCGGGGATGCAGTTGCAGGGCATGTCGGTCCGGTCATAGGGCCGGTCGTCGATCAGCACACCGCCCCAGGACACCATCCGCCAGTCGATGTCGCCCCCGACGAACAGCGCGTCCCAGCCGGGCACCAGCGCCGTGAAGATTGCGCGCTTGGCGGCAAGGTAATCGGGCGGCGCGGGGATTTCCCACGCCATGAGGTGATCGGTCAGAAGACCCCAGTGGTTGCTGTCGGGCGCCTCCTTGCCCAGAAGGCCGAACCCGGCCCCGGCCAGTGTCGTGGTCAGGCTGGGGCCCGAGACGAAGCGCATCAGGTCCGCGATCAGCCAGGCGAGACGCGGGTCTTGCGAGGCTGCGATCACCTCAAGTGCCGCGATCTGCTCGGCCCCCCAGGACGCCTGCGCGGCGGTATCGACGAACGCTGCCTGCACCGCGGCAAGAAGGTCGGGCGACAGTGACCCGTCGGGAATTGCCGGGGGCTGGCCGAATTCGGCGATGACGTAGTCCGGCAAGGGCTCCTGCGCGGGGGCGGCTGTGGCGAAGGCGGCGAGGACGGGCAGGGCAAGGATCAGATGGCGCATGGCGGATTCCCCGGAAAGATTGCACGCAGTCTGCGGCCTTTGTGCCGCGCGCGCCAATCAACTCCGGATCAAGCCTGAGTGAATGGGCGATGCATCAAACGCCCTTCAGCCCCGCCTGCACGAAATCCGCAGCCAGATCGGCATAGGCCGCGCGGCTCAGGCCCCGGCCCGGGCGGTGCCACATGTAGAACCAGTTGAGGATCCCGAAGACCGTCATCGTCACCGCGCGCAGCCGGTCGGCCGACAGGTCCGGGCGGTCGGCCGCCACCGCATCGGCCATGATCGTCACAAGGCGGCGCTGATGGGCGACCAGCGGCGCTTGCATCCCGGGCGGCAGCGTCTCGAGCGCGTCAAGCTGCAGCTTGTGTTCGGCGTCGGCGTCTTCATAGGCCGACAGGATCGCGCGGATGAGGCCCGGCAGGCCATCGCCCTTCGTCTCTTCGACCACCGCCACCAGGTCCGACAGGTGCGTGTCGAGGATGTCGAAAAGCAGCGCTTCCTTGCTGTCGTAGTAGTGATAGATCAGCGCCTTCGACACGCCGCATTCGCGTGCCGCACCCGTCATCGACGCGCGGTCATAACCATGGCGTGCGAAATAGGCGGCGGCCCCCTTGCGCAGGCCCGCGCGCTTTTCGTCGTGATCGCGTGCGATCCCGCGCGGCATCAGTCTTTCGGGCGCTTGTCGAGGATGCGCACCGCCTTGCCCTGGCTGCGTTCCACCCCGCCCGGATCGGCCACATCGACCTTCACGGAAATCCCGATGATCGACTTGATCCGGTGGGCGAGGTCGCGCGCCGCCTCGGCCCGCGCCGCGGCCGCTTCTGCACCTTGCGCCGCCTCGGTCAGAATGCGCATCTGATCCATCCGGTCGGGGCGGCTCAGTTCGATCTGGAAATGCGGGGCAAGTGCCTTCACCTGCATCAGCTGTTCCTCGATCTGCGTCGGGAAGACGTTGACGCCGCGCAGGATGATCATGTCGTCGCTGCGGCCGGTGATCTTTTCCATCCGCCGCATGCTGCGCGCGGTGCCCGGAAGCAGCCGCGTCAGGTCGCGCGTGCGGTAGCGGATGATCGGGAAGGCCTCTTTCGACAATGAGGTGAAGACCAGTTCGCCCATCTCGCCATCGGGCAGGACCGCGCCTGTGACCGGGTCGATGATCTCGGGGTAGAAGTGGTCTTCCCAGATGTGCAGGCCGTCCTTGGTTTCCACGCATTCATTGGCGACGCCGGGGCCCATCACTTCGGACAGGCCGTAGATGTCGACGGCGTGCATGTCGAAGGCCTCTTCGATCTCGCGCCGCATGGCGTTGGTCCAGGGTTCGGCACCGAAGATGCCCACTTCCAGCGGCGACTGGCGCGGATCAAGCCCCTGCGCCGCGTATTCATCAAGAATCGACAGCGCGTAGGACGGCGTCACCGTGATGCCCTTGGGGCGGAAATCCTCGATCAGCCGCACCTGCCGCTGGGTCATCCCGCCCGAGATCGGTACGGTCGTCAGCCCCAGCGCATCGGCGCCGAGGTGAATGCCCAGACCCCCGGTGAAGAGGCCATAGCCATAGGCATTGTGCAGCAGGTCGCCCGGCATGAGGCCAGAGGCGCGCAGGGACCGCGCGACGACCTCGCCCCAGACCTCGAGGTCCTTGGCCGTGTATCCCACGACCGTCGGCTGACCAGTGGTGCCCGATGACGCATGGATACGCGCAACCTTGTCGCGCGGCACGGCGAACATGCCGAAGGGATAATTGGCGCGCAGGTCCTGCTTCGTGGTGAAGGGAAACTTCGCCAGATCGGCCAGCGTCTTCAGGTCATCGGGATGCACGCCTGCCGCGTCGAAGGCCGCCTTGTAGTGGGGCACGTTGTCATAGGCGTGGCGCAGCGACCATTTCATCCGGTCGAGCTGCACGGCGGCGATTTCGTCCCGGCTGGCGATCTCGATGGGGTTGAGGCTGTCCTTCGGGGGGGTAAGGTCTTTCATCAGGCTTTCTCCAGCATCAGCGCGATGCCCTGACCGACGCCGATGCACATGGTGCAGACGGCGCGGGCCATGTCGTTGTCGGTCATGGTAAGGCTTGCGGTCAGGGCAAGCCGCGTGCCCGACATGCCCAGCGGATGTCCAAGCGCGATGGCCCCGCCATGGGGGTTCACGTGATCGGCGTCATCGGGCAGGCCCAGCTGCCGCATCACGGCCAGGCCTTGCGCCGCGAAGGCCTCGTTCAGCTCGATCAGGTCGATATCGCCGATCGACAGCCCATGCTGCGCCAGCAGCTTTTCCGTTGCAGGCGCAGGCCCGATCCCCATGATGCGGGGTGGCACGCCCACGGTCGTCATGCCGGTGATCCGCGCACGGGGGGTTAGCCCGTATTTCTTCACCGCAGCCTCGCTCGCCACGATCACCGCCGCGGCGCCGTCGTTCACACCCGACGCGTTGCCCGCCGTGACGCTGCCGCCCTCGCGGAACGGGGTGGGGAGCTTGGCCAGCTGTTCGATCGTCGTCGCGCGCGGGTGTTCATCGGTGTCCACGATCACCGGATCGCCCTTGCGCTGCGGGATGCTCACCGGCGCGATCTCGCGCGCCATGCGCCCCGAGGCGATGGCCGCAAGCGCGCGGGTCTGCGACCGCAGCGCGAAAGCGTCCTGATCGGCGCGGCTGATGTTGTAATCGGCGGCGACGTTCTCGGCCGTCTCGGGCATCGAATCGGTGCCATAGGCCTTGTGCATCGCCCGGTTCACGAAGCGCCAGCCGATGGTTGTGTCGTAGATTTCCGCCTTCCGCGAAAAGGCCGCGTCGGCCTTCGGCATGACCAGCGGCGCGCGGCTCATCGATTCGACGCCGCAGGCGATGACCACGTCCGCTTCGCCCGTGCGCACGGCCCGCGCGGCGGACCCAACGGCATCGAGCCCCGATCCGCAGAGCCGGTTGATCGTGCCGCCCGGCACCGTATCGGGCAGCCCCGCCAGCAGCGCCGCCATGCGCGCCACGTTGCGGTTGTCTTCGCCCGCCTGATTGGCGCATCCGGCCAGAACCTCGTCCACGGCCATGTTCGGATGGGCGCGCATCACTTCGGCGATCAAATGGGCCAGAAGGTCATCCGGGCGCACGCCCGACAGCGACCCGGCGTAACGGCCGATGGGGGTGCGGAGCCCGTCGCAAAGATAGGCGTGTGTCATGTCTCTTCCTCGAAATGCTGGCCGTTGATGATGCGCGACAGGCCCCGGAACAGGGCAACCTTGCGCCCGTCCCCGCCCGTCACAATGATATCGTAGACGCCCGACCGCCCGGCCTTCGCCGCCTCGGCCGCGACGGCCGTCAGGCGTTCGCCCTTCCGCCCCGGCGTGAGGTAGGTGATCTGGTTTTCCTGCGCCACCGCAAGCTGGTTATAGCTGTTGCAGGCGAAGGCGAAGGCGCTGTCGGCGAGGGTGAAGATATACCCGCCGTGACAGATGTCGTGGCCGTTCAGGTGATGATCCTCGACCGTGAAGGACATGGTCGCCGTCCCCGGCCCCACGGCATCCAGCGACATGCCCAGCCACTTGCTGGCGCGGTCATTGGCCCACATGGCCTCGGCGCTTTTCCGGGCGCGGTCTTCGGGTGTCATTCTGTCCCCCTCCCCGTGGCGACGATGTCACCCTGCATAAAACCGACCGTGCGGTCAAGAGTGTTGATTTCCCCCGCGTGACCGGGCATGGTGCCACCCGGATCAGGGGAGGAGCGGAAGATGCTGAGACCGGCCAGTTACGCCATGGCGCAATGGATCGAACCGGGGGCGGGCGCGCGCCCGGTGATCGGCCCCGTGACGGCGACACAGATCGCGGTCGCAGGCGGCGCGGCGCTTGACGTGCAAGGCATGCTTGACTGGGCGCGGGGCACCGGCGGCCCGGCACTGCGCGCGATGACGTTCCATGACCGCGCGAAGATGCTCAAGGCGCTCGCCACCTATATCGCGGGCCGCAAGGAAGAGCTTTATGCGCTGAACCCCCTCACCGGCGCCACCCGCGCTGACGGTGCCGTCGACATCGAAGGCGGCATCGGCACGATGATGGTGATCGCCGCCAAGGGCCGGCGCGAGATGCCCGATGGCCATGTCTATATCGATGGCGGCATCGAGGCCCTGTCGCGCGGCGGCAGCTTCATCGGCCAACACATCGCGGTGCCGCTGCAGGGCGTTGCGATCCACATCAACGCCTTCAACTTTCCCGTCTGGGGGATGCTGGAAAAACTCGCCCCCACATTGCTGGCGGGCGTGCCCGCCATCGTGAAACCCGCGACGCAGACCTGCTACCTGACCGAAGCCTGCTTCCGCATGATCATCGACAGCGGCCTTCTGCCGGAAGGGGCCGTGCAACTGGTGATCGGCGGCGTGGGCGACATGCTCGACCGTCTCGGCGCGCAGGACGCGGTGGCCTTCACCGGCTCTGCCGACACCGCGCTCAAGCTGCGGGGCAACCCGGCGCTGATGCGCAATTCGGTGCGCTTCCATTCCGAACAGGACAGCCTGAACGCCACGATCCTCGGCCCCGATGTCGCGCCCGGCAGCGCCGCTTTTGATCAGTTCATCAAGGAAGCCGCGCGCGAGATCACGGTGAAGGCGGGCCAGAAATGCACCGCGATCCGCCGCATCATCGTGCCCGATCGCGCGATGGACGATGTCGCGCAGGCGCTGATCGCGAAACTGGGACAAACCGTTGTTGGCGATCCGGCGGCAGAGGGCGTGCGCATGGGCGCGCTCGCCTCGCCCGACCAGAAGGCGGATGTGCTCTCCAAACTCCGCGCGCTGGTGGGTGAGACCGTCACGCTCACCGGCGATCCCGAAATCCTGGACCTCGTCGGCGCGGGCCCGGAAGGTGCGTTCCTCAAACCGACGCTTCTGCGCTGCGCCGATCCCGACGCGGCGCACGCGGTGCACGAACTCGAAGCCTTCGGTCCCGTCTCGACCCTGATGCCCTACCGCGATCTCGCCCATGCCAGCCGGCTGGCCAATCGCGGCGGCGGCTCGCTCGTCGCCTCGCTCGTCACCGATGACCCCGCTGTCGCCCGCGATGTGACACTCAATTCCGCCGCCTGGCACGGGCGGCTCTACATCACCGGCACCACCAGCGCGAAGGAATCGACCGGTCACGGCGCGCCCTTGCCGCACATGGTCCATGGTGGCCCCGGCCGCGCCGGCGGGGGCGAGGAACTGGGCGGCATCCGCGGCGTGCTCCACTACATGCAGCGCACGGCAGTGCAGGGCAGCCCCGACGTCATCGCCGCGATCACCGGCCAATGGGTAGCCGGCGCGACGGAAACGACAGGCCCCGCCCACCCCTTCCAGCGCAGCTTCCACGAGATCGCCATCGGCGAGACGATCCACACCGCCCCGCGCATCGTCACCCTCGATGACATCGAACACTTCGCCCACTTCACCGGCGATACCTTCTATGCCCACATGGACGAGGACGCCGCGAAGGCGAACCCCTTCTTCCCGGGCCGTGTCGCGCATGGCTACCTGCTTCTGTCCTTCGCGGCGGGGCTTTTCGTCCAGCCCGATCCCGGCCCGGTCCTCGCCAATACCGGCCTCACCGCCCTGTCCTTCCAGAAACCCGTCAGCCCCGGCGACAGCATCGCGGTGCGGCTCACAGCCAAACGCAAGACCGCCCGCACCGACACCTATGGCGAGGTGGCGTGGAACGTCACCCTCACCAACCAGGACGGCGATCAGGTCGCGGAATACGAGCTTCTGACGATGGTCGCCTACACGCGGTCCTGATCTTCTTCGGGTTCACAAATATCCCGGGGGGCCGCGCGCAAGCGCGGCGGGGGCAGAGCCCCCTCCGCCCTCAGTCGAGCCTGCGCGCCTCGTCGATCAGCATCACCGGGATGCCGTCGCGGATGGGAAAGGCAAGCCCGGCGGGGCGCGAGATCAGCTCCTGCCGCGCCGCGTCGTATTCCAGCCGCGCATGAGTGCTCGGGCAGATCAGTGCCTCGAGCATGCGGCGGTCGAAGCCCGGGGGCGTTGCGTCGGTCACTGGATCATCTCCTCGCTCGACCCGCCGCGCAGGGTGAATTCGATCAGGGTGATCAGTGTCTCGCGCCGCGTCGCCAGCGACGGCGCCTCAAGCAGCGCCTGCTTGTCCTCGGGTTCGAAGTCGAGAAGCATCGACAGCGAATTGATCAGCAATTCGTCCTCTGCATCGCGCAGGGTTTCCCAGTCGGTCGACAGGCCCCGCGCCGAGAAATACCGCTCGAGCAGCCGCATCAGCCGCGCCCGGTCGAAGCCCGCGTCCTGTTCGGTCGGCCCCATGTCGCGGTCGAACCCGTCCCAGCGCACCTTGCAGCGGCGATAGGGGGTGAAGCCCGACACTTCCTCGACCACGCGATAGCGGGATATGCCCGTCAGCGTGACAAGGTACCGCCCGTCCTCGGTCTCGGAAAACTGGGTGACTCGGCCCGCACAGCCGATGGCGTGCAACGCCTTCTCACCGCCGCGGCCGGGATTGGGCTGGATCATGCCGATCAGCCGCCCCGCGGTCTTCAGCGCATCCTCGAACATCTGCAGATAGCGCGGTTCGAAAATATGCAGCGGCAACCGCGACCGGGGCAGCAGCAGCGCCCCGGAGAGCGGAAACACCGGCAGTGTTTCGGGAAGATCGACGGCCTTGACCATGGAGTGGAACTAGCCTGCCGCAGCCGTCAGGCAAATATCATCGAACTCAGTTTGCGCCGACCGTGCAGCACGATCGGATCGTTGGCTTTGAGCGAGTCGAAAATCGTGAACAGCTGCGTCTTGGCGGCGCCGTCGTTCCAGTCGCGGTTGCGTCGGAACAGCTCCAGCAGGTGATCGACTGCCTCGGCGGTGCGACCCGCCGCCATCAGCGCCGTCGCCAGATCGAAGCGCGCCTGCGCATCGGCCGGGTCGGCCTCGACCGCCGCCGCCAGATCGGCCAGCGGCCCGGCATTGGCGGCCTGCCGCGCCAGATCGATCTGCGCACGCGCAGCTTCCAGCGGCGCGCTGGTGGCGATCTCGGCCGGCGCGCCGTTCAGGATGGCCTCGGCCTGATCCGTATCGCCCAACGCGACATAACAGCGGACCAGTCCGCCATAGGCGTCGGCGTTCATCGGGTCTTCCTCGAGGATCGCCGCGAAGGTCTGCGCGGCATCCTCGGCAGCGCCTTCCGCCAGCATCTCTTCCGCCGCGGCGACGGCTTCGGCCAGCGCGTCGCCCGGCGCCTCGCCGCCGGCGGTCTTCACAAGGCGGTCGATGAAGGCCTTGATCTCCGACCCCGGGACCGCCCCCTGGAATCCGTCGATGGGCTGGCCCTTCCAGAAGGCATAGACTGTGGGGATCGACTGGATGCGCAGCTGCCCGGCAAGGTTCTGGGCTTCGTCCACATTGACCTTGACCATCTTCACCGCGCCCTTCGCCGCGGTGACCGCGGCCTCGAGCAGCGGGCCCAGCGTCTTGCAGGGGCCGCACCAGGGCGCCCAGAAATCCACGATCACCGGCACCTCGGCCGAGGCGTCGATGACATCGGCCATGAAGGTCGCTTCGCTGCTGTCCTTGATGAGATCACCCGCCATGGGGACGGTCTTCGATTTTCCGAGTTCAAGCATGCTTGTCTCCCTTAAGGGGAATTCCTGTCTGCCCCTATATGCGCCCATGCGCGCCGGGTTCCAAGGGGGACCGGAGATGCTCGGGCAGGGTCATTTTCCAAGCCGGGGGTCGTACCGGAACGGCTGGATGTCAAGGACCTGCACATCGGCCATGCCGGAATGATCCGGATTGAGGATCACGTTCCGCTCCCACGGGATGACAAGCGATGGCACCTCGAGCCAGAGCGTCCCGCCCCCCGCAAGCCAGGCGTCGCCGATGGCGCGGCTGACGGCGATGTCCGATCCTTCAGGCAGGGCCTCGGGTTCCAACACGCGACCCTGCAAGGCGTCGGGCAGACCCAGAATCACAAGCGACAGCCCGGGCAGCTTTTCGGTGCTGCGCATCGACGGCGGCAGATGCACGAAGGTCTCGAGCGCGGCGAGAGAGACCGACCCGGCACAATAGACGGCGCCGCGGCCGGGGCTGTTCCACCGCCCGCCGACCCGCCGCGCGCCCAGCCCGTCAAGGCCCGGCGCATATTGTGGGCGGCACAGGCGGTAGACCTGCCTCAATCGAAGATCCCGTGTTCGATCCGCGTGAGCACGCCTTCGACTTCGCGCGCACCGATATCGGTGCGGGTCATGTCCATCGGCACTTCGCTGTCCAGCGCCGGGTTCGGGCTGCGCAGCCATTCCTCGGCCAGGTCTTCATCCTCGAAGACCCGGTTGGCATGGGCGAGCACCCGCAGAAGGCGCGCAATCCCGTCGCTTTCCTCGATCTTCAGGCGTTCGTGGTTGGACAGCCGCCGTTCCAGGGTCCGGGTCGAGATGATCATCTCGATATCCGACCGCTCCAGCACCTCGGCCCGTTCCAGATCGCGCAGGAGCTGCGGGTCATATCCCGCCTTGACCCCGCGATAGCTGAGGTCGATGTCGATCGACGTTTCGCTCCAGCTGACCCGGATCGCCTCGCCCGAGAGGCTTTGAAGGGTCGCCCCCGCCGTCCGGGTTTCGGACGCCGTTCTTTTCGTCAGCATGATGACCTCGCTCGCCGCAGACGATGTCGCCTGTGGCGGGGGGACTCGATCACCCTCCGCCAGTTGCGGCTGTGTTCCCTTCAATGTGGCGGACTGGTCGCCATTTGTCAAGATAGGCGCCGGCGTTTGGCGGACGGCGGGCTTACCCTACAGATCGAAACGCGCGAAGACCGGCGCATGATCGCTTGGCTGGTCCCAGCCGCGCGCGGCGCGCAGGATGCGGCTCGAATGGGCGGCATTCGCGATATCCGCTGTCGCCCAGATGTGGTCGAGGCGGCGGCCCTTGTCGGCGGCGTCCCAGTCGGGCGCGCGGTAGGACCACCAGGAATAAAGCTGACCTTCCGGTATGTCGGCCCGCGTGACGTCGACCCAAGCCCCCGCATCCTGGGTTTCGCCCAGGTGTTCGATCTCGACGGGCGTGTGGCTCACGACCTTCAGGAGCTGCTTGTGCGACCAGACGTCATCCTCGCGCGGGGCGATGTTGAGATCGCCGACCAGGATCGCCTTTTGCGGCCTGTCGCCGTGGAACCAGTCGCGCATATCGGTCAGGTAGTCGAGCTTCTGGCCGAACTTCACGTTCACCTCGCGGTCGGGTACGTCCCCGCCCGCGGGCACATAGAAGTTGTGGATCGTGACCCCGTTCTCCAGCCGCCCTGCCACGTGCCGCGCATGGCCGAGGTTCGCGAAATCCCGGTCTCCTGCATCCGTGATGGGCAGCTTCGACAGGATCGCGACGCCGTTATAGCCCTTCTGCCCCCGCGCGATCATGTGGGTGTAGCCAAGGGCGCGGAACGCCTCGACCGGGATCTTGTCGACCGGCGACTTGCATTCCTGCAGGCACAGGATGTCGGGCGCTTCCTCCTGCAACAGGCGGGCGACCAGCCCTTCGCGCAGGCGGACCGAGTTGATGTTCCAGGTGGCGATGGTGAAAGGCATTGGCAGGCTCCGTCGTCAGGCGGGGCGACCCTATCGCCTCGCCCCCGGGGATGCCATGCCCGATCAGACCCCGTTGGGCGCGATCAGCACCTTGCCCGCGCGCCCGCCCTTCATCGTATGGGCGACGGCCTCGCGCACGTCGTCCAGCGCGAAGTGGCGGTCGATGGGCACGTGCAGCGCGCCGGTGGCCACCGCGCGGGTCAGATCGGCATAGACGCCCATGCGCTCGGCCCGCGACGCGCGGGCGAACCAGTGCACCAGCCAGAAGCCGCGCACGCGGATGTCGCGGAAGATCAG
>CAZNMV010000061.1:0-11961 GCA_964573835.1 uncultured Aestuariivita sp.
CGGTGTCGACCGACCTCATGCGGGATCCGCCCTGCGACCTCTTGATCGCCAGACCCTGACCGCTTGCGGCAGATCATGGCCCCGGCTATGACGCGGCCATGCTGGACAACCGCCCCCACCTGCCCCCCGAGATCGCCCGCCGCCGGACTTTCGCGATCATCTCGCACCCCGATGCGGGCAAGACGACGCTGACCGAAAAGTTCCTGCTCTTCGGTGGCGCGATCCAGATGGCGGGCCAGGTCCGCGCCAAGGGCGAAGCGCGGCGCACGCGGTCGGACTTCATGCAGATGGAAAAGGACCGGGGCATTTCGGTCTCGGCCTCGGCCATGTCCTTCGATTACCGGAACTTCCGCTTCAATCTTGTCGACACGCCGGGCCACAGCGATTTCAGTGAAGACACCTATCGCACGCTGACCGCCGTCGATGCCGCCGTCATGGTGATCGACGGTGCCAAGGGCGTGGAGAGCCAGACCCGCAAGCTGTTCGAGGTCTGCCGCCTGCGCGACCTGCCGATCCTGACCTTCTGCAACAAGATGGACCGCGAGGCGCGCGAGACCTTCGAGATCATCGACGAAATCCAGGAAAACCTCGCCATCGACGTGACCCCCGCCTCCTGGCCCATCGGGCAGGGGCGCGACTTCCTTGGCTGTTACGACATGCTGAACGACAGGCTCGAACTGATGGACCGGGCCGACCGCAACCGCGTGGCGGAAACCGTGGTGCTGAACGGGCTCGACGATCCCGAGATGGAAAAGCACATCCCCGCGCACCTGCTCGAAAAGCTCCGCGAAGACGTCGAGATGGCGCGCGAACTCTTGCCCGCGCTTGACCCGCAAGCGGTGCTTGAAGGCCACATGACGCCGATCTGGTTCGGCAGCGCGATCAATTCCTTCGGGGTGAAGGAACTGATGGATGGCATCGGCACCTACGGCCCCGAACCGCAGCCCCAATCGGCCGAACCGCGGCAGATTTCCCCCGACGAAACAAAGGTGTCCGGCTTCGTCTTCAAAGTGCAGGCCAACATGGACCCCAAGCACCGCGACCGCGTGGCCTTCGTGCGGCTGGCCTCGGGGCATTTCGAACGCGGCATGAAGCTGACGCATGTGCGGTCGAAAAAACCCATGGCGATCACCAACCCGGTGATGTTCCTTGCCGCCGACCGCGAACTGGCGGACGAGGCCTGGGCGGGCGACATCATCGGCATCCCCAATCACGGGCAGTTGCGCATCGGCGACACGCTGACCGAGGGCGAGGCGATCCGCGTGACCGGCATCCCCAGCTTCGCGCCGGAACTCCTGCAGACCGTGCGCGCGGGCGATCCGATGAAGGCCAAGCATCTCGACAAGGCGCTGATGCAATTCGCCGAGGAAGGGGCCGCCAAGGTCTTCAAGCCGATGATCGGGTCGGGCTTCATCGTGGGCGTCGTGGGCGCGCTGCAATTCGAGGTTCTGGCAAGCCGGATCGAACTGGAATACGGGCTTCCCGTCCGGTTCGAGGCGTCGCAGTTCACTTCCGCGCGCTGGGTGACGGGGCCGAAGGACGCGCTCGACCGCTTCGTGAACGCCAACCGCCAGCACATCGCGCAGGATCACGACGGCGACATCGTCTATCTCACCCGCCTGCAATGGGACATCGACCGCATCATCCGCGACTTCCCCGAGTTGACGCTGAGCGCGACCAAGGAAATGATGGTCTGACGCAACAGGGGATCGTCGCGGCATGACCACATGGGGCCTCGTCGCCACGATCAAGGCCCCGGTGGCCGACACGCTCGCCTTCGCGGCCTGGCATCTCGAACAGGGCGCGTCGCGGATCTTCATCTATCTCGACGATGCGAACCCGCAGGCGGCGGAATACCTCGCCGCGCATCCGACATGCCGCGTCACCCTCACAGATGACGCCTGGTGGGCGAAACGCGGCCGCCGCCCTGAGAAACATCAGGTCCGCCAGTCACGCAACGCCACCCATGCCTATCGTCGCGCGGGCGATGTCGATTGGCTGGCCCATATCGATGTGGACGAATTCCTGATCGTCGAAGGGGACATCGCGGGCCGTCTTACCGCCCTGCCGCAGGCCGTCACCTGCGCCCGCATCCGTCCGATGGAGGTGCTTGCCGGGGACGGGACCGCCTTCAAGGCCTTCATCCCGCAAGGCCCCGACCGCCCCCGCCTTGTGCAGGAGATCTACCCGACCTTCGGCCGGGACGTGCGCGGCGGGTTCCTGTCACATCTGGCGGGCAAGCTGTTCCTGCGCACGGGGCTGCCCGATCTGAAGCTGCGCATTCACAACGCCTTTCTCGGGGACGAGATGAACCCGGGCGAAGTCGAACTTCCTGGCATAGACCTTGCCCATCTCCATGCGAAGGACTGGACGCATTTCCTGTCCGCCTATCGCTACCGGCTGGAACGGGGCAGCTACCGCGCCGATCTCGCCCCGTCCCGTCCGCGCGACAGGGGCGGGATCAGCCTGCACGATCTCTTTCACCGGATCGAGGCCGAGAGCGGCGAAGAGGGCCTGCGCGCCTTCTTCGACGAGGTCGCCGCCGACACGCCGCGCCTGCGTGCGGCACTGTCCGAACGCGGGCTCTTGCGGCGGGTCGATCTGCCGCTGGACGCGCTGCGGCGGAAACATTTCCCCGACTTCACCGCGGATTGTTGACGTTTTAGCAACAACTGACCGCAGCTGACCGTGCCTGTACCTCGTGGTTTGACGCCGCACCTGCACAATGCTATGTGCCCTCACGACGCTGTTCATCCGGGACAGCCCTTGAGACGCGCGGGCCAGGTTCAGTGTCCGCATCGAACGGACACACATGACCAAATTCAGCGACCTGAATCTCAATCCCAAAGTTCTCAAAGCCATCGAAGAAGCGGGGTATGAAACCCCGACGCCAATCCAGGCCGGCGCCATCCCGCCCGCGCTCGAAGGGCGCGACGTGCTTGGCATCGCCCAGACCGGCACTGGCAAGACGGCCAGCTTCACGCTGCCGATGATCACGCTTCTCGCCCGCGGCCGCGCCCGGGCCCGCATGCCGCGCAGCCTCGTGCTCTGCCCCACCCGCGAACTCGCGGCGCAGGTGGCGGAAAACTTCGACGTCTATTCAAAGCATGTGAAGCTGACCAAGGCGCTCCTGATCGGCGGCGTCAGCTTCAAGGAACAAGATGCGCTCATCGACCGCGGCGTCGACGTCCTGATCGCCACGCCGGGCCGCCTGCTCGACCATTTCGAACGCGGCAAGCTTCTCTTGACCGGCGTGCAGATCATGGTGGTGGACGAAGCCGACCGCATGCTCGACATGGGGTTCATCCCCGATATCGAACGCATCTTCTCGCTCACGCCGTTCACGCGGCAGACCTTCTTCTTCTCGGCCACCATGGCGCCCGAGATCGAGCGGATCACCAACACCTTCCTGTCGAACCCCGCCCGGATCGAAGTGGCCCGCCAGGCCAGCGCATCGGAAACCATCACCCAGCGGGTGGTGGCGTTCAAACCCTCGCGCCGCGACCGTGAAGGCTCGGAAAAGCGCGCGCTCCTGCGCGCGATCATCGACGCCGAAGGTGCCGAGTGCCGCAACGCGATCCTCTTCTGCAACCGCAAGTCCGAGGTCGACATCCTCGCCAAGTCGCTGAAATCCTATGGCTATGACGCGGCCCCCATCCACGGCGATCTGGACCAGAGCCAGCGGATGCGCACGCTCGACGGCTTCCGCGACGGGTCGCTGCGGTTCCTCGTGGCCTCGGACGTGGCCGCGCGCGGCCTCGACATCCCGAATGTGAGCCATGTGTTCAACTACGACGTCCCCGGCCATGCCGAGGATTACGTCCACCGGATCGGACGCACCGGCCGCGCCGGGCGCACCGGCACTGCGATCACGCTCTGCGGGCCGCGCGACGACAAGCTGCTTGCCGCCATCGAATCGCTGATCCAGAAGCCGATCCCCCGCGGTGAAAACCCGCTGGGTGCCGCCGCCCCGGTCGAGGACGAGGCCGAAGAGGCCCCCCGCCCGTCGCGCAGCCGCACCCGCGGCCGCGACCGCGGCGACAAGCCGAAAAGCGAACCGCGCAACGCCGAACCGCGCGCCAGCGAAGCGCGCACAACCGAGGCGCCCCGCAAGGAAGCCAGAGGCGACGACGACCGGCGCCGCGACACACGGCGCGACAGCGACGATCGCCCCAGATCCGAACCAAAACCGGACCAAAGACCGGAACGCCGCGAACCCCGCGGCAACGACAAGCCCGTGGTGGGCCTTGGCGACCACCTGCCGGGCTTCATTGCACAGAGCTTCGACGAACGCCGCACCGGGTGATCAGCGCAAGCGGCTGATCACCACCGTCACTTCGGGCTTCTTGCCGATTTCCGACTGAGCCGTCTGCCGCGCGACCTGGCGCAGGCCATCTTCCAGCTTGTCGTCATCGCGCAGCGTTTTCGCGCCCGCCCGCCGCAGATACTGGTCGAGATCGGCCTCGAGCACCTCGGCCAGCGGTGCGCGCGACGTCCCCGTCTCGGCCAGGCCCTTCAGTTCGCACCACGGTTCGCCCAGCGGTTCGTCCTCTTCATCAAGGATGACGGTGACCAGCACATGCCCGTTCTGCGCCATGCGCAGCCGGTCCCGCACGATCCCGTCGAGCGCGCCGATCTGAACGCTGCCGTCAAGATAGGTGCGCCCGGTCTCGACATAACCCGCCACCGTCGGCGCATTGCCGGTCAGGTCGACCATCGTGCCGTTCACTGCCACGATGGCCTGCATCCCGCGCGCCTCGGCCAGCTTGGCATGGGCGCGCAGGTGGCGGTGTTCGCCATGCATCGGAACCAGGATCTGCGGGCGCACGATGTCGTGCAGACGCTCCAGATCGGGGCGGTTGGCATGGCCCGACACGTGATAGCGCCCGCCGCTGTCGTCGATCACGTCGACGCCGCGTTCGCTGAAATTGTTCATGATGCGGATGACGCCCTTCTCGTTGCCGGGAATGGTCTTGGAGGAGAACAGGAACATGTCCCCCTCCTTCATCTCGAGCCCGAGGTATTTCCCCCGCGACAGCGCAGCCGAGGCCGCGCGCCCTTCGCCCTGGCTGCCGGTCGCCAGCAGCATCAGATTGCCGCGCGGGATCTCCTGCGCCTCTTCCGGGCTCACCACCTTGGGAAAATCCGACAGCACGCCCGTCTCGATCGACGCCTCGACCATGCGCCGCATCGCGCGCCCCAGCAGGACGACAGACCGCCCTGCCCGGTCCGCGGCCAGCGCCAGCGTCTTCAGCCGCGCGACATTGGACGCGAAGGTGGTCGCCGCCACCATGCCGGGTGCTCCGGCGATCAGCTTCTCGATCTCGGGGCCCAGCACGGATTCCGAGCGTCCCGGATGCGGCGTGAACACGTTCGTGCTGTCGCAGATCAGCGCCCTCACGCCCCCTTTCGACACCTCGGCCCAGGCCTCGGCGTCGAAGGGTTCGCCCACCACCGGGTCGGTGTCGATCTTGAAATCGCCCGAATGGATGACGCGGCCCGCCGGCGTATCGATGACCAGCGCGGCACTTTCCGGGATCGAATGCGACACCGGCAGGAACCCAACCCGGAACGGACCGGCCTGAACCGTCTCGGGCCAGGGGCTGGCCACGTGCAGGTCGTCATCGGGCTGGCCCAGATCAACCAGCTTGCGGCGCGCGATGTTCGCGGTGAAGGCGCGCGCATGGACCGGCACGTTCAGCCTGGCCAGCGCATGGGGCACCGCGCCCACGTGGTCTTCGTGCGCATGGGTGATGAACACCGCCTCGAGCCGGTCGCGGTTCTCGACCAGCCAGCTCAGATCCGGCAGGATCAGATCGACCCCGGGCGTGCCCTCCATGTCGGGGAAGGCCACCCCCAGATCGACGAGGATCAGCCGCTCTTCCCCCGGCGCGCCATAGCCGTAGACATAGGCATTCATGCCAATTTCGCCTGCCCCGCCCAGGGGCAGGTAGATCAGTCTTTCACCGCTCATCTTTCAGATCTTATCCTTGTTGAAGGCGTGGATGACGGTCAGTCCGTGCATCGTCAGGTCGTCTTCATATGCGTCAAATAGATCGGCGCTTTCCTGAAACAACGGGGCAAGCCCGCCTGTGGCAATCACGCGCATCGGCATGTCGCGTTCGGCGGCGATGCGGGCGCAGCATTCCTTCACCAGACCTACATAGCCCCAGAAGATGCCCGACTGCATGCAGGCGACCGTATTGGTGCCCACCACCCTTTGCGGGCGCGAAATGTCCACATGCGGGAGCGCGGCGGCGGCCATGTGCAGCGCCTCGAGGCTCAGGTTCACCCCCGGCGCGATCAGCCCGCCCACATAGGCGCCGTCATGATCGACCACGTCAAAGGTGGTGGCGGTGCCGAAATCCACCACGATCAGGTTGCCGCCATGCCGGTCGAAGGCACCCGCGGTGTTGACAAGGCGGTCGGGCCCGACGCTGGTGCCCGCGTCCACCCGGGGCGGATGCGGCAGGCGGCATTCCGGCTTGCCCACCACAAGCGGGCGACAGCCGAAGAAGCGGTCGGCGAAGACGCGCAGGTTCCAGACGACCCGCGGCACGGTCGAGGAGATGATCACATCGGTGATCGCCGGTTCGATCCGGTAATGGTTCAGCAGCGTCACGAACCAGGTGAAATAGGCATCCGCCGTGCGCCCATGATGGGTCGAGGTGCGCATGGTGCAGAGGAACTTCTCGCCATCCCAGATCGAGAAGACGGTATTGGTGTTGCCGCAGTCGATGGCCAGAAGCATGGGGCCGCCTTTCTCAGAAATACACATCCGCCGCCGGGATCGAGACGCGCCCTTCAGCCGTCTTTAGGACAAGGTTGCCGTCGGCGTCCACCGTCTCGAAGGTGCCGATGGTCTCGGCCGTGCCGGTGCGCGCGGTGATGACCTCGCCCAGCCGCGCCGCGCGGTCCAGCCAGCCCGCCCGCACCGGGGCAAAGCCATGGGCGCGGAACTGCTTTTCCCACCGGTCGAAGGCGGTGGCAAGATGGCCCAGAAACGCCACCGGCGCGATGGCGATGCCCGTCTCGCCCAACAGCGACACAGGCCGCACCGCGCCGGGTTCGACTGCTCCGGGCGCCGGGGCGGCCGCAAGGTTGACGCCGATCCCGATGGCCAGATGAGCCACCCCGCGCCCCGCGCCCAGGCTTTCCAGCAAGATGCCCGCGATCTTGCCGCCGTTCAGCAGCACGTCGTTGGGCCATTTCAGCGACAGGCCCGTATCCCGACCGATCACGGCCGCCAGCGCATCGTGAAGCGCCAGCGCCGACACGAAGGACCGCAGCGCCGCCTGCCCCGCGTCACCCGTGGGCCGCATCACCAGCGTGGCCGTCATGTTGCCTTCGGGCGCCACCCAGACCCGGCCCCGCCGCCCCCGCGCCGCCGTCTGCCGGTGCGCGAGGATCCAGGTGGGCCGCTCCAGCTCCGGGGCGATCCGCGCGGCCTCGTTCAAGGTGCTGTCCACCTCGTCGAGCACGCGCAGGTCCACCCCCTCGGGCCACGCCCCCTGCTTCTTCTCGTCAAAAATACGCAAGTCCCGCGCCTCCACCGGAGCCGCGGCTCAGTTCACCAGAACCGCCGCAGCCGCCGCCGCCGCCTGATCCACCCCGAACATGTTGACGATGCCCAGAACCATGATCGCCGCCGACCCCATGAGAAAGGCATAAAGGACGGGGCTGCCATTGGTTTCGACCTCGTCGCCGTCTTCTTCGCCGAAATACATGTAGAAGACGATGCGCAGGTAATAGAAGGCCCCGATGGCCGAGGCGATGGCACTTGCCACCACCAGCCAGACGAGGCCTGCGTCAAGACCCGCCTGCCACACCGCCAGCTTGGCGAAGAAGCCCAGCATGGGCGGCACGCCCGCAAGGCTGAAGAGCAGGATCAGCATCGCCAGCGCCCGGGCCGGTTCGCGGCGCGAATACATGCGCAGCGCGCCGATATCGGTCACCGGCTGGCCGTCGCGCTCCATCATCAGGATGAAGGCGAAGGTGCCGACGTTCATCGTCACATAGATCGCCATGTAGACCAGCAGCGCCTGCACCCCCAGCGCGGTGCCCGCCGCCAGACCGATCAGCGCATAGCCCATATGCGCGATCGACGAATAGGCCATCAGCCGCTTGATGTTGGTCTGCCCGATCGCCGCGATGGCGCCGAGGAACATCGACAGCACCGACAGCAGCGCGATCACCTGGGACCAGTCGCGCACCGCACCGCCGAAGGCGTCGTGCAGGACGCGGGCGAACAGCGCCATCGCCGCCACCTTGGGCGCGGTCGCGAAGAAGGCCGTGACCGGCGTCGGCGCGCCTTCATAGACGTCCGGCGTCCACATGTGGAACGGCACGGCCGAGACCTTGAAGGCCAGACCCGAGATGACGAAGATCAGCCCGAACAGCAGCCCCAGCGACACCTCGCCCTGCCCCGCCACCTGAACGATCCCCGAAAACAGCGTCGTGCCCGCATAGCCGTAGACCAGCGAGGCGCCATACAGCAACAGACCCGACGACAATGCGCCAAGGACGAAATACTTCAGCCCCGCTTCCGTCGACTTCGCGCTGTCGCGCCGCAGCGAGGCGACGACATACAGCGCCAGCGACTGCAGTTCGAGCCCCATGTAGAGCGCCATGAGATCGCCCGCCGACACCATCATCATCATGCCGACCGCGGCCAGCACGATCAGCACGGGGTATTCGAAGCGCAGGATGCCGCGCCGCTGCATGTAATCCTGGCTCATCGCCAGCACGGCCGCGGCCGAGACCAGCACGACGATCTTGGCGAAGCGCGAGAAGGCGTCGTCGATGAACATGCCGCCGAAGGCCACCGCGCCGGGTCCGCCGCGCAGCCCGATGAAGGCCGCCATCAGCAGCATCGCCGCCGACGCCGCCCAGACCAGCAGCGGTGCCCAGCGGTCCTTGCCGCCATAGACCCCGGCCAGAAGTGCGGCCATCGCGAAGGCCGACAGCAGGATTTCGGGAAGGATGACGCTCAGATCGGCGGCAATCATGGCTCCGGTCCCTCTCAGTTCGATGCCAGCTGGACCGCGGCCTTCGCCTGCGCCAGCGCGGTTTCATAATTGCCCACCAGCGCCTCGACCGAGGGCCCGATCGTGTCGAGGATGGGCGCGGGGTAGACCCCGAAGAAGATCGTCGCCACCACCAGCGGCGCGAAGATCGCGCGTTCACGCCGGGACATGTCGGTGATCGTCCTCAGGCTTTCCTTGATGAGGTCCCCAAGAACAACGCGCCGGTAAAGCCACAGCGCGTAAGCCGCCGAGAAGATCACCCCCGTCGTCGCCACCGCCGCGACCCAGGTATTGACCTGGAAGACCGCCATCAGCGTCAGGAATTCGCCGATGAAGCCCGACGTGCCCGGCAGACCCACATTCGCCATGGTGAACAGCATGAAGATCAGCGCATAGGCCGGCATCCGGTTCACCAGACCGCCATAGGCGTCGATCTCGCGCGTGTGCATCCGGTCGTAGATGACGCCCACACACAGGAACAGCGCGCCCGAGATGAAGCCGTGGCTGATCATCTGGAAGATCGCGCCGTCGATGCCCTGCTGGTTCGCGGCGAAGATGCCCATGGTGACGAAGCCCATGTGGGCGACTGAAGAGTAGGCGATCAGCTTCTTCATGTCCTCCTGCACCAGCGCCACGAGGCTGGTGTAGACGATCGCGATGGCCGACAGCCACAGGACCAGCGGCCCCATCACCTCGGACCCGACCGGGAACATCGGCAGCGAGAAGCGCAGGAAGCCGTAGCCGCCCATCTTCAGAAGGATCGACGCCAGCACGACCGACCCCGCGGTCGGTGCCTGCACGTGGGCATCGGGCAGCCAGGTATGCACCGGCCACATCGGCATCTTCACCGCGAAGGACGCGAAGAAGGCCAGCCACATCAGCGTCTGCACACCGCCCACGATCTGCACGCCCAGCAGGCTGAAGCTTTCCGACCCGAACTGATGCGTCAGCAGCCGTTCGATATCGGTGGTGCCTGCATCGACATACATGGCGACCATCGCCACCAGCATGAGGACCGACCCGAGGAAGGTATAGAGGAAGAACTTGAAGCTCGCATAGATACGCTCCTTCCCGCCCCAGATGCCGATGATCAGGAACATCGGGATCAGCCCCGCCTCGAAGAAGAGGTAGAACAGCACCAGGTCCAGCGCCATGAAGACGCCCAGCATGAGCGTTTCCAGCAGCAGGAAGGCGATCATGTATTCCTTGACGCGGTGCGTGACCTCCCAGCTTGCCAGGATCACCAGCGGCATGATGAAGGTGGTCAGCATCACGAACAGCACGCTGATCCCGTCCACACCCATCTTGTAGGTCAGGCCCAGAAGCCATTCCTGCTCTTCCACGAACTGGAAGCCGGTGTCGCTGGGGTCGAACTCGGCCAGGATGAAGAGCGAGATGAAGAAGGTGACGCCGGTGGCGAACAGGGCCGCCCACTTCGCGTTTCTCTGCGCGGCCTCGTCATCGCCGCGCAGGAACAGCGCGAGGATCAGCGCCGCCAAGGCCGGCGTGAAGGTGACGATGGAGAGAAGGTTGTCCATTACTCGGCCCCTCCGCCGATCGACATCCAGGTGATCAGCACGGCGATGCCGACGACCATCCAGAAGGCATAGGTGAAGATGTATCCCGACTGTGCGCGACCGGCGAGGCGGGTGAAGAACGGCACGATGCCCATGGCTACGCCATTGATCGCGCCGTCGATCATGTTGCCGTCGCCCTTGCGCCAGAAGATGCGGCCGACGCCGATCGCGGGCTTCACGAAGATCGCGTCATAAAGCTCGTCGAAATACCACTTGTTCTTGAGGAAGAGGTACAGCGGCCTCTGGTTCTCGGCCAGACGCCCGGGCAGCGACGGGTTGACGAGATAGAACCAGATCGCCGTCCCAAGCCCCAGCAGCATTGCGACAAAGGGCGACAGCTTGACCCAGGTCGGCACGTAATGCGCTTCGTGCAGGATGTGGTTGTCGGGCGCGACATAGATGCCACCTTCGCCCGGCGCACCGTCGAAGGTGTACTTCAGCTCCGACGCCTTGGGGTTGGCTTCGGCGAAGGCGGCGGCGTCCTCGGCGCTGGGCTTAGCATACTGCGTGCCGAAGAATTTCGCGACCTCGTTGGTCTTTCCGAAGAAGCTCGAATACCAGATCGCCCCGGCAAAGGTCGCCCCCAGCGCCAGAACGCCCAGCGGGATCAGCATGGTCATGGGGCTTTCATGGGCGTGATCATGCGTGTGCTTGTCGCCGCGCGCTTCGCCATAGAAGGTCAGGAACATCAGCCGCCACGAATAGAACGACGTGAAGAGCGCCGCGATCACCAGAAGCCAGAAGGCATAGCCCCCCGCGGTTCCGGCATAGGCCCCTTCGATCACCGCGTCCTTAGATGCAAAGCCCGCGAAGCCGATCCAGCCGGTCAGCGGAATGCCCACGCCGGTGATGGCAAGCGTGCCGATCATCATCGCCCAGAACGTATAGGGGATCTTCTTTCGCAGCCCGCCATAGTTCGTCATGTCCTGTTCGTGGTGCATCGCATGGATGACGGAACCGGCGCCAAGGAACAGCATCGCCTTGAAGAAGGCATGCGTGAAGAGGTGGAACATCGCCACCGAATAAAGGCCCACGCCCGCGGCCACGAACATGTAGCCAAGCTGCGAACAGGTCGAATAGGCGATCACGCGCTTGATGTCGGTCTGCACCAGACCCACGGTCGCCGCGAAGAAGGCGGTCGTCGCGCCCAGCACGGTGATGAAGGCCGTGGCATGCGGCGCGAATTCCATGATGGGCGACATGCGGCAGACAAGGAACACGCCCGCCGTCACCATCGTCGCGGCATGGATCAGCGCCGAAACCGGCGTGGGGCCTTCCATCGCGTCCGGCAGCCAGGTGTGCAGGATCAGCTGCGCCGATTTCCCCATCGCCCCGATGAAGAGAAGGAAGGCGATCAG
>CAZNMV010000062.1:0-4956 GCA_964573835.1 uncultured Aestuariivita sp.
CCGCCGACAGGAACGCATGCGCCTTGTAGAGCGAATGCGCCACTATGTGCAGAAGCGCCAGCGGGAACAGCGCCAGACCGCATTGCAGCACCATGAAGCCCATCTGCGCGATGGTCGACCAGGCCAGCGATGTCTTCACCGCAGGCTGCGTCAGCATGACAAGGCCGCCGAAGAGCGCCGTGAAGCCCCCGAGCATCACCAGCACCGCCAGCACGCCGGGCGAGGCCAGCATGACATCGGCAAAGCGGATCAGCAGGAACCCGCCCGCATTGATGACGCCCGCGTGCAGCAGCGCGGACACAGGCGTCGGCGCCTCCATCACCTCGGTCAGCCAGCCATGCGCGGGGAACTGCGCCGAAGCCAGGATCGCCGCCAGCGCGATGAAGACGGTTGCACCCATGGTGGCGGCGTTGATCTCGACGGTGGCCAGGATCGTCGCGATATCCGTGGTGCCGTAGGCCGAGACCAGCAGTACGACCGCCAACAGAAGCGACACCTCGCTTGCCCGCGAGGTTACCGCCTTCTTGCGCGCCGCGCGCGCGGCGGTGACCCGATCGGGATAGAACAGCAAAAGCCGGTTCAGCGCGATGCTCGTCAGGCCCCAGGCCAGCAGCAGCTGGAAGAGGTTGCCCGACATGACCAGCAGCAGCACCGCCGCCAGCGTTGCCGACATCCAGCCGGTGAAGGCGCCCTGCTGCCCCTCGCCATCCATGTAGGTGGCGGAATAGCGCATCACGATCCAGCCGATGAAACCCACCAGCACCAGCATGATCGCGCTCACCGCATCAAGGCGCACCGACAGCCCCACGCCCGCCGCCCCGATCAGCGCCGAGGTTCCCGGCCCATAGGCCACCATCAGCACCGCCGAGACCGCGGCGACAAGGAAGGTGGCGAAGGCGGCGGCTTCGGCCAGTTTCGGCAAGCTGCCCGGGCGTCGGCCCGGGTTGCGCAGGCTCAGCCCGGCGACGATCAGAAGGATCAGCGGTGCCAGAAAGGGCAGCATCAGGTAGAACATCGCGACTGGCCTCGTTCGGGGTTTCGGTCGGCCTGGCATAAAGCCTTCATGACCCCAAGAAAAATACACTGTTCTTCCGCTATCGTTCGATGTAAGTGAACGAACATGCCGCTCAATTACCACCATCTGCGCTATTTCTGGGCCGTCGCGCATGACGGCAACCTCACGCGCACGGCGGAACGGCTGAACCTGTCGCAATCGGCGCTGTCCAGCCAGATCCGACAATTGGAGGGCCGTCTGGGCCAGCAGCTTTTCGACCGGCGCGGGCGGCAGTTGCACCTGACGGAAGCCGGGCGCATCGCGCTTGACCATGCCGATACGATCTTCTCGACCGGCCAGCAGCTTGTCGCGACGCTGCAAGACGGCGGTGCGCGGCGGCAGGCATTGCGGGTCGGCGCGCAGGCGACGCTGTCGCGCAACTTCCAGATCGGGTTCCTGCGGCCTGTGCTGGTGCGCGCAGATGTCGAAGTGATCCTGCGGTCCGGCAGCCCGACCGAGGTGCTGGAAGGGCTCTCCACCCTCAACCTCGACGTGGCGCTGATGAACCGCGAACCCGCGCGCGACGATCTTGCGCCTTATGTCACGCACCGCCTCGCCGAACAGCCCGTGGGGCTGGTGGGCACGCCTGCCCGGCTCGACCCCGCGCGCCCATTGGCCGATCTTCTGTCGGAACAGCCGGTGATCCTGCCCACGGCGGAAAGCACCGTGCGCGCGGCCTTCGACGCGCTGGTGGCACGCCTCGGCCTGCGCCCGCAGATCGTGGCCGAAGTCGACGACATGGCGATGATGCGCCTTCTGGCGCGCGAAGATGCGGGGCTCGCATTGGTGCCGCCCATCGTGGTGCAGGAAGAACTCGCCACCGGCCGCCTGGTCGAGGCGCGCGAACACCCCCGGATATCCGAGACCTTCTTCGCCGTGACGCTCGACCGCCGCTTCCCCAATCCGCTGGTCGCCGAACTCATCACCGCGATGAGCTCTCAGAGATCGGCTGACAATACTGCGTAACGCGCCATCGCGTCGCGCGCCGCCTGCGCGCGCACCGGGCCATAGCCGCGGATCTCCGACGGCAGGTCCAGCGCCTCGGCCCAAGCGTCGCTGCCGTCGAACGATGTCGCGGCACGGTCCAAGAGCCCGCGATACCAGGCCAGCAAGTCCCGGTGCAGCCGTCCGTCCTCGGTAAAGCGGAACGGGTCGAACGCCCTTGACTGCAGGCGGCGCATGCCCGCAAGCATCCCCATCGCCCGGCCCATCCACGGCCCGAAACTGCGCTTGCCCGGGCGGCCCCGGCTGTCGCGCCCCTTGGCAAGGAAGGGCGGGGCGAGGTGGTAGTTCACCTTGAAATCGCCTTCGAATTCCTGTGCCAGCTTTTCCCCGAACCCCGACTGCGTCATCAGGCGGGCCACCTCGTATTCATCCTTGAAGGCCATCAGCTTGAAGAGGTTCTTGGCGACCTTCACCAACAGGTCCTCGGGCAGCCGCCCGCGCAGCGCGTCGATCCGCGCGCGGTACAAGGCGGCATAGGCCGCGTCCTGATAATCGGTCAGGAAGGCCGCGCGATGGGCGACGATGTCGTCCAGCCCCTGCGACAGGTCCGTCGCGGCAGGGGTCACCGCCCCGGGCTTGGCCGCCAGCACCCGCCCCAGATCGAAGGCGCGGCCGTTCTTTTCCACCGCCACGCCGTTCAGCAAGATCGCCTGTTTCAGGGCCACCTCGCTCACCGGGACCAGCCCCTTCTGCCAGGCAAAGCCCAGCATCATCACGTTGGCGAAGACGCTGTCGCCCAGCAATTCCTCCGCCATGCGGTTGGCGTCCATCCCGCTAACATTCTCCGGGCCTACCGCCCGGGCGATGACCGCCTCACGCTCGTCCACCTTCAGCGAGGCATCGCGCTGCAGCACCAGATCGCCCGTCGGCATCTCGGCCCGGTTCAGCACGACGCGCGTGCCGCTGCGGTAATGCGCGCTGGCCTTGGGGGCCGAGGACACGACGATATCGCAGCCGATCACCGCATCCGCGCGGCCCTGATCGATGCGCACCTGATGGATCGCCCCCGGCGCATCGGCCAGCCGGATGTAACTGAGGACCGTGCCGAACTTCTGGGCGAACCCGGTGAAGTCGAGCACGCTCGCCCCCCGGCCTTCCAGATGCGCGGCCATGGTGATGAGCGCGCCCACGGTCACGACGCCGGTGCCGCCGACGCCGGTGACCAGCAGATCGAAGGGCCGGTCAAGCCCGGGCAGGGCAGGGGCGGGCACATCGGCCAACAACCCTGCGATATCCAGCCCCGCGCCTTCCTTCTTGCGCCGGGTGGCCCCTTCCACCGTCACGAAACTGGGGCAGAACCCTTCCTGGCAGGAGAAATCCTTGTTGCAGGAGTTGAGGTTGATCTTTCGCTTGCGCCCCAGCGCGGTTTCCACCGGCTCCACGCTCAGGCAGTTCGACGCGATGGAACAATCGCCGCAGCCCTCGCAGACCAGATCATTGATCAGGGCGAAGCGCGCAGGCTCCTCCATCGTGCCGCGCTTGCGGCGGCGGCGCTTCTCTGTCGCGCAGGTCTGTTCATAGATCAGGACGCTGACGCCCGGCACCTCGCGCAATTCGCGCTGCACGGCGTCGAGCCGCTTGCGGTCGTCGAAGGTGGTCCCCGCCGGGAAATCGGCCCGGTCGAACTTCCCGATGTCGTCCGAGACGAGCGCGATGCGCGCCACCCCTTCGGCGCGGCAGGTCTGGGCGATGCCCGCGACGCTCACCGGTCCATCGACCGGCTGGCCCCCGGTCATCGCCACCGCGTCGTTGTAGAGAATCTTGTATGTGATGTTCGTCCCCGCCGCGACGGCCTGCCTTAGCGCCAGAGACCCTGAATGATACCACGTCCCTTCGCCCAGGTTCTGGAAGATGTGCTTGGCCCCGTTGAACTTCGATGCGGCCACATGCGGCACGCCTTCGCCGCCCATCTGGGCGAAGCCCATTGTTTCGCGGTCCATCCAGCTGGCCATGACGTGGCAGCCGATCCCGCTCGCCGCCTTTGATCCTTCGGGCACGCGGGTCGATGTGTTGTGCGGGCAGCCCGAACAGAAATAGGGTGTCCGCGTCGCGCCGGGCACCGACAGGACCGGAACCGCCTCCGCGGTCAGCGCGCGCGCCTTCTCGGGGAGTTTCAGCTCGGGAAAGAACCGGTCGAGCCGCGCCGCCACGATGGGCAGCAAAAGGCGCGGCGTCAGCTCCCCCGTCCAGGGGATCAGGGGTTCGAGCTGGCTGTCGAACTTGCCCACCATGCGTTCGGGCTTGTCGCCCGGCCAGTCGTAGAAGGCCTCCTTGAACTGGCTCTCGATGATGCCGCGCTTTTCCTCGACGACCAGCACCTCGCGCTTGCCGCGCACGAAATCCAGGGCCGCGCGCCGCGCCAAGGGCCAGACCATGCCCACCTTGTAGATGTCGATCCCAAGACGGCGGCAGGCGGCCTCGTCGAGGCCCAGCAGCCGCAGCGCCTCCATCAGGTCGAGATGCCCCTTGCCCGTGCTGACAAACCCGAAGACCGCGTTTTCGATCCCGTAGACCGCATGATCGATCGGGTTCACCTCGGCAAAGGCCTGCACCGCGCGCAGCTTGTGGGCGATGCGCGCCTCGATCTCGGGGCTGGGCAGGTCGGCAAGGCGCACATGGAGGCCGCCGGGGGGCAGGTCGATGTCCGGCCGGACGAAGTCGCAGTCGGGCTGCAACTGCACCGACCGGCCCGATTCGACGGTCTCCGAGATTGCCTTGAAGCCGACCCAGGTGCCGGAAAAGCGGCTCAGTGCGAAACCCCATTCCCCGAAGGCCAGATATTCCCCGACCGACGCGGGGTTCAGCGTGGGCATGAACCAGGCCATGAAGGCCACGTCCGACTGGTGCGGCATCGAGGACGACACGCAGCCATGGTCATCCCCCGCCACCACCAGCAC
>CAZNMV010000062.1:4966-11659 GCA_964573835.1 uncultured Aestuariivita sp.
GCCGCCTTTCGGCGCGCTGCCATAGGCATTGCCATGCCTGAGCGCATCGCCCGACCGGTCGACGCCGGGGCCCTTGCCGTACCACATGGAAAAGACGCCCCCGACCTCTGCATGCGGGTCGAGATGCGCCTGCTGCGCCCCCAGAACGGCCGTCGCGCCAAGGTCTTCGTTCACCGCGGGCAGGAAGGCGATACGGTCCTTCGCCAGCCGTTTCTTCGCGCGCCACATCTCGAGGTCGAGCCCGCCCAGGGGCGAGCCGCGATAGCCCGACACGAATCCGGCGGTGTTCAGCCCCGCCGCCCGGTCGCGGCGCGCCTGATCGAAGAGGAGGCGCACAAGCGCCTGCGTGCCGGTGAGGAACACGCGGCCGTCGGTGCGGTCATAGCGGTCTTCCAGCTGATAGGTCGTGACATCGGGGGTCAGGTGGGTCATCGGATGGCGCCTGCTGTCCGGGACTGTCGGAAACCCGCCAAAGTTACCCGGGTTTGAGTGAAAACATCTTCCAGATTGACCAGCCTGTGATTATTTTGCGAATAATCGTGCCGCCATACTTAACATTTCTGAAATGTGCTTCCAGAATGATCCTCTCCGACGCCGACCTGCGCATCCTCGCCGCCCTGCAATCGGACTGCCGCATCCCCAATGCGGAGCTCGCCGAACGGGCGGGCATGTCGGCCTCGGCCTGCTGGCGGCGGGTGCGCGCACTGGAAGACGCGGGCGTGATCGACCGCTACGCCGCCCGGGTGAACCCGGCCGCCGTGGGGCTGGGGTTTCAGGCCATCGTGCATGTGCACCTCGTGCGCCACGAACGCGACAACCTGACCGATTTCATCCGCGCCGTCGAAACCTGCCCCGAAGTGCAGGAATGCTACGCAACCACCGGGCAAGCCGATTACCACCTGCGCGTGCTGACCCGAGATATCGATGGCTATAACCGATTTCTTGAAGGATTTCTTTTCCGGCTTCCCGCTGTGGCCAGCGCCCAGACCAACGTCGTTCTGCGCACGATCAAGCACGGTGCGCCGATTTCGCCTTGATTGTTTCCACAATGGAAACAATCGCGCCGCGACATGCAGATTGTTCAACGAAAAGTTGAAGACTTATTCACCGAATCCTGCCAGTTTCCTGTGCAGGTAAGTAACGATTGCGCACCCGGGCACCCGCATGGCGGAACCGGGTGCTGTTAACACTAAACTTTCAGGGGTAACCTCCCCGAACTGATCGGGATTCGAACGCCATCCACAAGATCGGCACGAGGGGATTGATGAGGAACATTGTCCGAGCCTTCTGCGCAGCAGTCCTGATCTGCGGCGCCGCCGCCCCCGTAGCGGCCGAAAGCCTGCACGATGCCGTACGCCATGCGCTGTCCAGCTCGCCCGCGATCAAGGCGCGCAGCGCCGAAATGCGGGCCACCGCCTTCGAACTGATGCAGCGCCGCGCCGATTTCGAACCCACGGTCGAAGTCTTCGGCGATATCGGCCGCCAGTCGGTCGATGATCCCGGTTCGCTCGCCGCGGCCGAGAACGACCTCTGGAAGACCCGCCGGCAGGTCGGCCTGCGCGCCAGCCTCGTGCTGTTCGACGGCTACCGCCGCGCCAACCGCGTCTACGCCGAAGCCGCGCGGCTCGACGCCAGCATCTTCGACCTGCTCGACGCGTCCGAGACCATGGCGCTCAACGCGACCGAGTCCTATATCGACGTCTACCGCCATCAGGCGCTGCTCGCCGTGGCCGAACGCAATCTCGCCAAGCATATCCAGATCGGCCGCCAGGTCCGCGATCTGGTCGAGGCCGGGCGCCTGCCGGTCAGCGACGAACTCACCATCGACGACCGCATCGGCGCCGCGCGTCTGGCGAAACTCGACATCCAGCGCGCGCTGCGCGACGCGGTCATCCGCTATGAACGCGTTATCGGGCGGTCGCCTCAGGGGGCGATGTCGCTGACCCGGCCCAAGCTGCCCGGATCGCTCCACGATCTCACCGCCGCCGCCGTCGCCAACAGCTACCGCGTGCAAAGCGCGCAGGCCCGCATTGATCAGGTGCGCGCGCAGGGCGACGCCACGCTGGCCGGGCGCAGCCCGCGCGTGACGCTCGACGCGGGCGTCTCGGCGGGCGACAACCGCAACGGGTCCTTCGGCAACCGGCGCGACGAATTCATGGGCCTCAGCTTCAACTGGACACTCTATCAGGGCGGCCGCGTGGCCGAGGCGAACGCGCTCGCCCAGCGCACCTATGCCGCCTCGTTCGAACGCGACGCCGCCGCGCGCGATGTGCGCGAACTGGCGGGCCGCGCGTGGAACAGCCTGCACAGCAACATCGAACGCAACAGCCAGCTGCAGCGCCAGCTTGCGGTGAACCGCGCCCTTGTCGATGTCTACGGCGAAGAATTCGAGGCCGCCAAGCGCACGCTGCTCGACCTTCTGGAAGTCGAACGCGCGCGCTTCAACGTCGAATTCGAAAAGGTCAGCTCGGAAGCCGCCGTCGCCTTCAGCGGCTATCGCGTGCTGGCCGCGCAAAGCCGCCTGGCCGCGCATTTCGGCGTGCCCGCCAGCCAGATCGCGCTTGAGCCGGGCTTCGAGGGCAAGGCGCGCACCCGCGTGAATTCCGTCTTCAACATCGCGATCGAGCCGCTGGAATGACCGCCGCGCCCGCAGATGCGGGCAAGGTCGTCTCGCTGGGCGGGGCGGGGCGGACCGCGCCCCGGCCCGACACGCCGGGTCTTGCCATCGTCGCGTGGTTCGCGCGCCGCCTGGGGCGCACCGCGCTGATGCCGGCGGTCGCCGCGCGCCTGCCGCAGGGGGCCGATCTTGCCGATCCCCAGATGCTCGGCCGCGCGCTCGAGGCGGTGGGGCTGAAATCCCGCCTTGTCCGCCGCGACCCCGCCGCGCTCGACCCGGTCGTGCTGCCCGCCGTGCTGTTCCGCAAGGGGGCGGCGCCGCTTATCCTCATCGCCAGCGACCGCCGCCGCCACATCGCCACCGTGATCGACATGGCCGCCGGCGGGATCGAGACGGAAATTCCCCTGCGCGATCTGCGCCGCAGCTTGCGGCCCGGCATCCTTCTGGTCACGCAGGCCGAAGACCGCGTGGCCTCGCGCCTCGACCCGGCCTTGCGCGACGCGACCCCGAAGGGCCACTGGTTCTGGGCCGTGGTGCGCGCCAACCGCGCGGTCTGGGCGCAGGTGCTGGTCGCCGCGCTCTGCCTCAACGTGCTGGCGCTGGCTCTGCCGCTGTTCGTGATGAACGTCTATGACCGGGTCATCCCGAACCTGGCCTTCGTCACGCTCTGGACGCTGGCGATCGGTGTTGCCCTCGCGCTCGGTCTCGAACTTCTTCTGCGCAGCCTGCGCGTCGCGCTGATCGAACGCGTCGGCCAGCGCGTCGATCTCAAGGTGGCCGCGACGCTCTTCCGGCAGGCGATGAACGTGCGCCTGCTCGACCGTCCGGGCGGGGCCGCCGCCATCGCCAACACGATCCGCGACTTCGAGACCGTGCGCGATTTCTTCACCTCGGCCAGCGTCGTCGCCGTGATCGACCTTCTGTTCATCGGCGTCTTCATCGGGGTTCTTTACCTCATCGTGGGGCCGCTCGCGCTGGTGCCGCTTCTGGCGGTGCCGGTGGTGCTTGTCCTCGCGCTGGTGGCGCAGGCGCCGCTGGGCCGCTCGGCGGCGCAGGCGCAGGGCATCGGCACCCGCCGGCAGGTCGTGCTGATCGAGGCGCTGTCCAGCGTCGAGACGGTCAAAAGCCTTGGCGCCGAACCCGCGATGCAGCGTGAATGGGAAAACGCCGTCGCCGCCTCGGCGCGGATCGGCGGGCGCACGCGGGTCTGGTCGAACCTTGCCACCAACGGCACGATGCTGGTGCAGCAGGCGGTCAGCGTGATCCTGATCGTCTGGGGCGTCTTCCTTGTCGCCGAAGGGCGCATCACCATCGGCGGGCTCATCGCGGCCAACATCCTCGCGGGCCGCGTGCTGGCCCCGCTGGGCGCCATCGCGCAGACGATCTTCCGCGCGCAATACGCTTTCCGCGCGCTCGGCGCGCTCAACGCCTTCATGCGGCTTCCGTCGGACTCCGGCCCCGCCGTCACCTCGGATCTCGAGGTCGCGAAAGGTGCGCTCGACCTGCGGCAGGTCACCATGACCTATCCGGGCCAGCAGACCCCGGTGCTCAAGGATTTCAGCCTGTCCGTCGGCTCGGGCGAGCTTGTGGCGCTTCTGGGCCGGGTCGGCGCGGGCAAGACGACGCTGGGCAAGCTGGCCACCGGGCTCATCCAGCCCGACAGCGGCACGGTCCTGATCGACGGCGTGACGCTGGCGCAATACGACCCCGCCAGCCTGCGCCGCGGTGTCGGATATCTGCCGCAGGAACCCCATGTCTTCACGGGCACCCTGCGCGAAAACCTCGCGCTTGGCGCGCCCGACGCGACCGACGCGCAGATGCGCGACGCGCTTGCCATGGCGGGGATGGAGCCGTTCGTGACCGCGCTTTCCACCGGGCTCGACACCTTCGTCGGCGAACGCGGCATGCGGCTGTCGGGCGGGCAGCGGCAGGGGCTTGCCCTTGCCCGGCTGATCCTGCGCGCACCGAAGCTTCTCATCCTCGATGAACCCTCTTCCGCCATGGACCAGCGGATGGAGGCCGATATCGCCCGCCACCTGACCGCGCTCAACGCGGCCGGAACCGGGCTGATCCTGTGCACGCACCGCCCCTCGCTTGCCGCCATCGCGAAACGCATCGTGGTGATCGATGAAGGCCGCGTCGTGCTTGACGGCAGCGCGAAAGACGTGCTCGCCCGCCTGTCCGACCGCCAGACCCCCAAGGACAAGGACTGATCGGATGTTCGGGGGCCGGATCGAGGACGACTTCGCCAACGACATCACCGCCGCCCGCGCAGGCGTCGATGCGCCCGGGCTCTGGCGGCTGCTCTTTCTCGTGGCGCTTGGTCTTTGCGCCTTCGTCGCCTGGGCCGCCACCCACCAGATCGAGGAATCGGCCCGCGCGCCGGGCCGGGTGATCCCGTCGCAGCAGGTGCAGGTGGTCCAGACGCTGGAAGGCGGCATCGTGCGCGCCATCCGGGTCGAGACAGGCGATCTCGTCGAAGCGGGCGATGTTCTGATCGATATCGACGACACCCGTTTCGGGGCCGAGCGCGGCGAACTTCTCGAACGCCTCAGCGCGCTGCGCGCCGAACTGGCCCGCGTCGAGGCCGAGATCGCCTTCGCCGACAGCGTGACCTTTCCCGAAGACCTCGCTGCCGATGCCCCTCTCATGGTCGAGGCCGAAGCCCAGGTCTTCCTTGCCCGCCGCGAACAGCTTGCCCAGGAACTTCGGGTCCTTGCCGACCAGCTGCGCCAGCGCCGCAGCGAACGCGAGGAACTTCTCGCGCTCCGCCAGCGCACGCGTGAAATCATCGCGCCCCTGACCGAGGAAATCGCGCTGACCGAAGACATGGTGAACCGCAACCTCGTGCCTCGGATCGAATTGATGCGGCTCAAGTCGCGGATGGCCGAACTCACCGGCGATCTCGCCGTCAATCAGGCAAGCGAGGCGCGTCTCGACGCCGCCATCGCCGAGGCGGAAAACCAGATCGACGCGGCGCGCTCGGCCTATGTGCTGACCGCCCGGCAGCGCGCCGCGGCGCTTCAGCAAGAGCTTGCCGTCACCCGCGAAGGCCTGCGCGCTGCCGATGACCGCGTCGCCCGCACCCAACTGCGCGCGCCGGTGCGCGGCACGGTCAACCGGTTGTCGGTGCAGACGCTGGGCGCGGTCGTGCAGCCCGGTGCCGCCATCGCCGAAATCGTGCCCGCCGATGACAGCCTGCTGATCGAGGCGAGCCTCGGTCCCCGCGACGTCGCCTTCGTGCGCACCGGCGAACGCGCCTCGGTCAAGATCACGGCCTATGATTACCTGCTGTACGGCGCGCTGGAAGGCGAAGTGGTGCGCATCGGTGCCGACACGATCCAGGGCGCGGACGGGGCCGAATTCTTCCAGGTCATCGTGCGCACCGACCGCTCCTATCTTGGCAGCGCCGACAATCCCCTGCCCATCACGCCGGGCATGGTCGCCACCGTCGACATCCAGACCGGGGAAAAGACGGTCCTGTCCTATCTTGCCAAACCGCTTTTGCGCGCCCAGTCCGAGGCGTTGCGCGAACGCTGATCCTCACTTCTTGGTGGACGAGAAGACGCCGTCCCAGTCGTCGCCCGGCGGGGTCGCGCGCAGATCGGCGATGCGCGTCGAATACAGGTCGCAGTAGGCCGACAGCGGCAGGCCCGCCGCATCGCTCATCGCGCGCACGCGGCTCAGCGCAGCCTCTGCCCCGTCCCAGTCGCGTCCGCGATAGGCCGCCAGCATCGCGGTGTTCTCCTCGCTCAGCGCCGCGAACCCGGCGTCGCGGCCCATCTCTTCGTGGCCAAGCAGCGCGAAGATCGTCTCGGGCAGGGCCTTGCCCACCACCCGCACGCGGTCCAGCTCGAAGACCGCAAAGCGCGCGCCCACCGCCGTCGCCGTGGCCGAGCCGAGGATGATGTCCACCCCGTAATAGCGCGACTGCCCCTCGAGCCGCGACGCCACGTTCACCGGATCGCCCAGCGCGGTGTAATCGAACCGCGTCTTGCTGCCCATGTTGCCCACGACGCAGGTGCCGGTGTTGATCCCGATCCCGACGTTCAGCCGGTGTACGTCGCCGCCTTCCT
>CAZNMV010000063.1:0-11596 GCA_964573835.1 uncultured Aestuariivita sp.
ACCACCGCGCCAAGGCTCTCGAATGTGGCCAGCGCCGGCGAGCCGGAGGTCGACCGCAGCCCCTTCACGTTGACGAGGTCCTTGACCGCGATGGGCAGGCCGTGAAGCGGCCCCTGGTCGGTTGCCTTGTCAGCCGCGCGGGCCTGCGCCATCAGCCTGTCGGGATCGTCGAGGCCGACAATGGCATTCACCCCGGGATTGACCGCCGCGATCCGGTCAAGCGTCGCGCGCATCAGCTCTTCGGCCGATAGCGCGCGGTCGCGCAGCATGGTGCGCAGGCCTGTCGCGGACAGGCGGTGCAGTTCGGTCATGGGGGCCTCCCTCCCTTGGGCTGGGCGCAGCCTAGCCAAGGTCGGGGGCAAATGAAAAGATGTGCTTTGTCTGGCGGTTATTCCGCCTGCGCGTCGGCGCGGCTCTTGCCGGCCACGTTCATGGCCAGCGTTGATGCCATGAAGGCATCAAGATCGCCGTCCAGCACGCCTTGCGTGTCGGAGGTTTCGTGCGAGGTGCGCAGGTCCTTCACCATCTGGTAGGGCTGCAGAACGTATGAGCGGATCTGGTTGCCCCAGCCCGCATCGCCCTTGGCCTCGTGCGCCGCGTTGATCTCGGCGTTGCGACGGTCAAGCTCCATCTGATACAGCCGTGATTTCAGCGCCTTCATGGCGATGTCGCGGTTCTGGTGCTGGGACTTTTCCGACGACGTCACCACGATGCCCGTCGGGTGGTGGGTGATCCGGACGGCCGAGTCGGTCGTGTTCACGTGCTGACCGCCCGCGCCCGACGACCGGTAGGTGTCGATGCGGATATCGGCCGGGTTCACCTCGATCTCGATGTTGTCGTCGACGACAGGATAGACCCAGACGCTCGCAAAGGACGTCTCGCGCGTGCCCTTGCCGAAAGGGGAAATGCGTACCAGCCGGTGTACGCCCGACTCCGACTTGAGCCAGCCATAGGCGTTGTGGCCGCTGATCTTGTATGAGACCGACTTGATCCCCGCCTCGGCGCCCGCTTCTTCGGACTGCAACTCGACCTTGTAGCCCTTCTTCTCGGCCCAGCGGACATACATGCGCGCCAGCATCTGCGCCCAGTCGCAGGCCTCGGTCCCGCCGGCACCGGCGTTGATTTCAAGGAAGGTGTCGTTGGCGTCGGCCTCGCCGCTCAGCAGCGCCTCGAGTTCCTTCTGCGCGGCGCGCGCGCGCAGCCCCTTCAGCGCCGCCTCGGCCTCGGACACGACTTCGGCGTCGTCTTCCATCTCGCCCAGTTCGATCAGTTCGACATTGTCGGACAGGTCGCGTCGGATACCCTCATAGGTCTCCATCGCGTCGACCAGCGCCTGTCGTTCGCGCATGAGTTTCTGCGCCGCTTCGGGGTCGTCCCAGAGGTTCGGGTCTTCGACACGCGCGTTGAACTCCTCGAGCCGGTGCGCGGCGGTCTTCCAGTCCATGCGCTGCGCCAGAAGGTTCAGCGACTTCTCGATGGCGTCGACGGTGGCTTGCGCTTCTGCCCGCATGGACACGGTGCTCCCTGATGATCCGGGGCGCGTGATAGCCTGCCCGCCCGCGCGTCACAAGACGGCAGGCGCGCGCGGCCGACGCGCTGTCAGTAAAGACCGCCCGAGCTGACCGTGCCGAAGGTGGCACGGGGGCCGACGACGGCGGTGCCGCCTGACGATGTCGTGACCTGCCGCGCGGCCTCGGCCGCTTCTTCGTACAGCGGCAGGTTCGATCCCATGGCGAAGCCGCCGTCGAACATCACGCCGAAGAGCGGCTCTTCCCCGTCGCGGAAATACTCGGCCACCACGTTCGGCCCCGAGGCATCGTCGGACAGGCGCGCGCCGGTATAGCGGTCGATCTTGATGAAGCGCCCGCCCGGCGGCACGGCGAAGGGTCCGCCTCCGTATTTCTCGACCGCCTTCAGCATGAAATCGTTGAAGACCGGGCCACACATGCCGCCGCCCGACGCGCCCCCCGCCAACGTGCGCGGCAGGTCATAGCCGATATAGCAGCCTGCCACGATGTTCGAGGTGAAGCCCACGAACCAGACATCACGGCTGTCATTCGTCGTGCCGGTCTTGCCCGCGGTGGGCACCGGCAGGTTGATGGTGCGCGCCGCCGTGCCGCGGTCGACCACGCCCTTGAGCATCGAGGTCAGCTGATAGGCGGTGACCGCGTTCATCACCCGTTCGCGGTTCGACCGGATGACCGGGAACGCGCCGGGCGCAAGGCTGGCCAGCTGGCAATCGACGCAGTCGCGCCGGTCATGGCGGTAGATCGTGTTGCCGTAGCGGTCCTGGATCCGGTCAACCAGCGTCGGTTCCACCCGTTCGCCGCCATTGGCGAACATCGCATAGGCCGCGACCATCTTGTAAAGCGTCGTCTCTTCGGCGCCGAGCGAATTGGCCAGGAACAGCCCCATGTTGTCATAGACGCCGAAACGTTCGGCATAGCGCGCGACGATATCCATGCCGACCTCCTGCGCCATGCGGATGGTCATCAGGTTGCGCGACATCTCGATCCCGGTGCGCAGCGGCGTCGGCCCGTAGAAGCGGTTCGACGCGTTCTGCGGCCGCCAGAGACCCTGCGGCGTCTCGATCTCGATCGGGGCGTCGACGACGATGGTCGCCGGGCTGTAGCCGCTGTCGAGCGCGGCCGCGAAGACGAAGGACTTGAACGCCGACCCCGGCTGACGCTGTGCCTGCGTGGCGCGGTTGAAGACCGAATCCTGATAGGAAAAGCCGCCCTGCATGGCGATGACGCGGCCGGTATTGACGTCCATCGCCATGAAGGCGCCCTGCACTTCGGGCACCTGCCGCAGCGTCCAGCGAAGGAAACGGCCATCGGCATCGGCGGTCATCTGGCGCACCAGCACGATATCGCCCACCGCGAGCAGATCGCCCGCGACGCGCGCCTTGCGCGCCAGCGTGCCGTCTTCGTTGCGCTTGCGTGCCCAGGTCACGTCCTGCGCGGGGATCCAGTGACCGTCGGCGTCGTTCTCGACATTCTCGATGCCGATGCGGGCGTCGCTCGACCCCACTTCCAGCACCACTGCCGGGTGCCACTGATGGTCCAGCCAGATGTCTCGGGGGACCTCGATTTCGGCCAGCGCCGTGCGCCAGTCTTCTTCCGTCCCGAGCCTGTCGGCGGGGATACGCAGCCCCGTTCCGCGCCAGACGCCGCGGTCGCGGTCATAGCTTTCCAGCGCGCGGCGCAGGGCCTTGGCGGCCTCGTCCTGCATTTCGGCGTCGATGGTGGCGCGGACGGTGAAGCCGCCGGTGAAGAATTCGCCTTCGCCGAAATCCTCGCTCAGCTGGCGGCGGATCTCGTCGGTGAAATAGTCGCGCGGGGGCATCGCGGTGCGGAAGCTGTCGAAATCGCCGTTCTGCACGGACCGCAGCGGCATCTGCACCTCGGTCTCGAACGTGGCGCGGTCGAGATAGCCGTTCTCGTACATTTCCTTCAGCACGAAATTGCGCCGCGCCAGCAGGCGGTCGGCGCGCCGCACCGGGTGATAATCCGACGGCGCCTTGGGCAGCGAGGCAAGAAAGGCCGCCTCGTGCGGGGCCAGATCGTCGAGCGTCTTGTTGAAATAGGTCTGCGCCGCGGCGGTCACGCCGTAAGAGTTCTGACCCAGAAAGATCTCGTTGAGGTACAGTTCGAGGATCGTTTCCTTGTCGAGCGTTTCTTCCAGGCGCGCGGCAAGGATGATTTCCTTGATCTTGCGTTCGATCTGCCGGTCGCCCGAGAGCAGGAAGTTCTTCATCACCTGCTGGGTGATGGTTGACGCCCCGCGCAGCGTCTCGCCGCGGGACTGGACGGCTTCGACCCCGGCGGCGGCGATGCCGCGCATGTCATAGCCCTTGTGGCTGTAGAAGTTCTTGTCCTCGGCGCTGATGAAGGCCTGCTTGACGAGGTCGGGAACGTCCTCGGCCGGGGTGAAGAGGCGACGTTCCTGCGCGAATTCGTCGATGAGCTGGCCTTCGCCCGAATAGATGCGGCTGATCGTGGGGGGCTGGTACTGCGCCAGCGATTCGTGGCTGGGCAGGTCACGGCTGTAGACATAGAAGATCGCGCCGATCGACAGGGCGATTGCCACGATGCCGAGTGTCAGCGTCGTGAAGATCGCCCCGAAGAACGACATGATGAACCTAAGCACCCGCGAACCCCTTCTGGTCAGGTCGCCCCAATATAGGGATTGGGGCGGTGGGCGTCAAAACACGAACGTCTGACGTGGCGGCCATTCACCGCCGACCCGTCAGTTGCGCACAAGCGGCCGCCGCGCCGCATCCTCGCGCGCCCAGAGCTGCAGGCCAAGGCGGATGCCTTCCGCCATGCGGGCGCGCCATTGCGGGTCCTGCAGGTTCTGCAGGTCGCGCGGGCTTGAGAGAAAGCCGATCTCGACCAGAACCGACGGAATATCCGCCGCCTTGAGCACCGAGAACGCCGCGCGTCGCAGCGGGCGGCGGTTCATCGGCCCGCCCCCCTGCCCCATTCCTTCGATCAGCGCGCGGGCAAGATTCTTGGTGCGCGGCTGGGTTTCCTGCCGGGCAAGATCCAGCAAGATGCCGGTGACCTGATCATCCGTCGCCGACAGATCGACGCCTGACAGAAGATCGTCGCGGTCGTGCCGTTCGGCCAGCGCCGCAGAGGCCTCGTCGCTGGCCTCCTTCGACAGAACATAGACGGTCGCGCCATGCGCGCCGCCTTCGGCCAGCGCATCGGCGTGCAGCGACAGGAAGATGTCGGCCTGCGCATCATGGGCGATGGCGATGCGCCGGTCGAGCGAGACGAAGTAATCGCCGGTGCGGGTCAGGACCACCTCGAACCCGCCCGCGCGGCGCAGCGCGTCTTCCAGTTCGCGCGCGAAGGTGAGCATCAGCGACTTTTCGTTGGTGCTGCCCCGTTCCGCCCCCGGATCGACGCCGCCATGCCCGGGGTCAAGCACGACGCGGATCACGCCGTCCTGTCGCGTGCGGGGTTCGGCCAGCTGCGCGGGCGGCGGCAGGTCCCAACGGGGATCGCGGGGCGCGCCCGCAGCGGCGGCGAAGTCGGCCTCCGACCCCGGTGCAAGACGCAACGACAGGACCGCACCGCCCGTCTGGGCATCTGTGCGCAGCTCGGCCGTTTCCACCAGAAGCGGCGCGCCCAGCAGCGCCACCATGCGCGTCCAGCCCGGTCGGTAGCGGCCCGCGCGCAGGTCGCTTACCGCTTCGCTGCGCTCGAAGGCGGCGGTGTCGAAGCCGGTCCAGTCCACCTCACGGAAGTCGATCACAAGCCGGCGCGGCGCGTCGAGCGTGAAGACCCGCCAGGGCACGCCCTGCGACAGGGTCAGGCGCAGATCCACCGCGCCGCCGCGTGCATCGGAAAGCGCACTTTGCGAAGCATCGACGCGCGCCAGACCCGACAGGTCCTGCGCCAGTGCGGCGGGTGACCAGGACAGGCCAGCACAGCAAGCCAACATTGCCAGAAAACGTATCATCAACCAGGCCTCATTCCGGCCCTGTCTGTCCGGGCCGTTCCGCGGACAGATTACACGTTTTGCGTGCTTTGGGAAACTGCGCCGCGCGCCTGCATGAACGCGCGCAGCCGGTCGAGCCCTTCGGCGATGTCCTCGGTCGCGCGCGCATAGGAAAACCGCAGCGTGCCATGCCCCCGCACCGGGTCGAAATCGAGCCCCGGCGTCACCGCCACCCCTGCCTTGTCGAGGATTTCCGCCGCGAAGGCGCGGCTGTCGTCGGTCAGGTCCGACACATCGGCATAGACATAGAAGGCCCCGTCGGGCGGCGCGATCTTCGTGAAGCCCGCCTGCGGCAGACCTTCGAGCATCAGCGCACGGTTGCGGGCATAGACGGCGAGGTTTCCCTGCAATTCGTCGTCGCAGTCCATCGACGCCAGCGCGGCGACCTGCGCCACATGGGGCGCGCAGATGAAGAGGTTCTGCGCCAGCCGTTCGATCCGGCGGACATGGGTTTCGGGCACGACCATCCAGCCCACGCGCCAGCCCGTCATCGAGAAATACTTCGAGAAGGAATTGATCACATAGGCCTCGTCGGTGATCTGCAGCGCAGTCACCGCCTTCGCCTCGTATTCCAGCCCGTGATAGATTTCGTCGCTGACAAAGGACGCACCCATGTCCTGCGCCGCCCCGATCAGCGCGCCAAGCGCCGCGCGGTCGAGCATCGTGCCCGTGGGGTTCGCGGGGCTGGCGACCAGCAGGCCCTTGAGATCGTGCCCCGCCAGATCGGCGGGCACCGGCTGATAGCGGTTCTCAGGTGCCGTCGGCAGATCGACGGGCGTCAGGTCAAGCGCACGCAGGATCTGGCGGTAGGACGGATAGCCCGGCGCGCCGATGCCGACCCGGTCGCCGGTGTCGAAGAGCGCGGTGAAGGACAGGATGAAGGCCCCCGACGACCCCGAGGTGACGATGACGCGGTCGGGGTTCAGATCGACGCCGTACCAGTCGCCGTAAAGCCGCGCGATGCGCGCGCGCAAGGCGGGCAGGCCCAGCGACACGGTGTATCCCAGCGCATCCCCGCCCATGGCGCGCGTGACGGCGGCGACCGCGCCCTGCGGCGCGCCGGTGCCGGGCTGGCCCACCTCCATGTGGATGATGCGGCGGCCCGCCTCTTCGGCGCGGCGCGCGGCCTCCATCACGTCCATCACGATGAAGGGATCGACGTCCGATCGTCTTGAAGTCCGCATCGAAATCCTCAAGCTGGTGCGCATGCGGTTCAACCGACATTTCCGCGCAAGGTCAATCCCGGCGGTCCTTCTGGCCGTCCTTCTGGCGCTGGCCTGCGCCCTGCCCGCGCGCGCGCAGGGGCTCTTGCGCGACGCCGATATCGAATACGGGCTGCGCCAGCTGGCCGCGCCGATCCTGCGGGCGGCGGGGCTGAACCCGTCGCGGGTGCCGATCCTCGTGGTCGATGACGGGTCGATGAACGCCTTCGTCATCAGCAACGACGCGATCTTCATCCATTACGGGATGATCTTCGCGCTGGACGAGCCCGGCATGCTGCAAGCGGTCATCGCGCATGAGGCCGCGCATATCGCCAATGGCCATATCGCACGGCGCACCGCCAACATGCGCAACGCGCGCACGCTGGCGGGTCTGGGGATGGCGCTGGCGGCCGCCGCCGCGGCGGGGGGCGCGGGCGATGCGGTGGCGGGCATCGCCATGGGCACCCAAAGCTCGGCGATGCGGGGCTTTCTCAAGCATACGCGCGCCGAGGAATCTGCCGCCGACCGGTCGGCCGCGCGCTTCATGATCGATGCAGGCATCAGCCCGACCGGGCTTCTCAAGGTGCACCGCCTTTTCCGCGGGCAAGAGGCGCTCTCCGAAGCCCGCCAGGACCCCTATATGCGGTCGCACCCCCTCAGCAGCGACCGCGTCCGCGCCGCCGAAGCCTTCGTCGCCGCCTATGGCGACCGGGGCACCACCACGGCCGAGGCTGCCTATTGGCATGCCCGCGTGCGCGGCAAGTTGTCGGCCTTCATCCGCTCGCCCAAATGGACAATGCAACGCGCCGACGAAGAGACGCATACCGATATCCGCCTGATGCGCGAGGCCATCGCCTGGCACCGCCGGTCGGACGCCACCCGCGCGATCCGCGCCATCGACGCGGCCATCGCCGCGCGGGGCGGGCGCGATCCGTTCTATTTTGACCTGAAGGGCCAGATCCTGCTGGAAAGCCGCCAGTTCGGCGCCGCCGTCGCGGCCTATCAGACCGCGGTTTCGCTGGGCGGCAACGATGCGCAGATCCTCGGCGGGCTGGGCCGCGCACAACTGGCGGCAGGCCAGCCGAAGGCGGCACTTGCCACGCTCGAGGCTGCGCGGACGCGGGATTTCGGCGATGCACGCGTGCTGCGCGATCTGGGTCAGGCCTATGCGCAGACGGGTCAGACGGGCATGGCCTCGGTCGCGGTGGCGGAACGCTATGCGCTTCTGGGCCGTCTTGACGATGCGGGACTCCATGCGGAACGCGCCATGGGGCTTCTGTCTCGCGGAAGTGTGGGTTGGCGTCGGGCCGAAGATGTGTTCATTGCCTACGAGCAAGACAAGAAACGGAGACGCTGAATGATCCGCCGCCTGACAGGGGCCGCCGCCGCGCTGGCCCTGACCGCCCTGCCCGCCCTGGCCTTCGACCCCGCCGCGATGACCGAGGCCGAACGCGCCGCCTTCCGCGCCGAGATCCGCGCCTATCTTCTCGACAATCCCGAGATCATCATGGAAGCGGTGCAGGTTCTCGAAGGCCGGCAGGCGGACATGCAGGCCCAGACCGACCGCGACGTGATCGCGGCGAATGCGGAGATCATCTTCGAGGATGGCTATTCCTGGGTCGGTGGCAACCCCGACGGCGACATCACCATCGTGGAATTCATGGATTACCGCTGCGGCTTCTGCCGCCGCGCCGTGCCGGAGGTGGACAAGCTTCTGGCCGCCGACGGCAATATCCGACTGGTGATCAAGGAATACCCCATTCTCGGCGAACAGTCGCTTCTGATGTCGCGCTTTGCCATCGCGACCAAGCAGGTGGCGGGCGACGATGCCTACAAACTGGTGCATGAGACGCTGATGGGGCTCAATGGCGATGTCACGCCCGAGGCGCTGGCACAGGTCGCGGCAGAGCTGGGTCTGGACGGGGCGGCGATCCTCGCGCGGCTCGATGCGCCGGAGGTCACCCGGGTGATCGTCGAGACGCGCGCGCTGGCGCAGTCGCTGAACATCCAGGGCACGCCCAGCTTCGTGGTGCGCGATGAGGTGCTGCGCGGCTTCCTTCCGGCGGACCAGATGCAGATGGTGGTCGACGCCAAGCGCGAGGAAGGCTGATCAGGGGCCGGAAACCGACGCGGTTTCCGGCAGGGTTTCCGACGCGGAAACCCTGCCCTCTGTGCCAAACGCCGGTCACAAGCGCCTGAAACTGCGTCAGTTTCAGGCCCGGATCGCGCGTCGCGATCCGCTCACTCGGCTGCTGCTGCCTGCGCGGCTTCGATTTCGGCGGCCTTCTTCTCGACCTGCTCGACGATGTGCTCGATCATCTGGTCATTCGACAGCTTGTGGCTCTGCTTGCCGGCCAGATAGACCATCCCCGACCCCGCGCCGCCGCCGGTGAAGCCCACATCGGTCATCAAGGCCTCGCCGGGGCCGTTCACCACGCAGCCGATGATCGACAGGCTCATCGGCGTCTTGATGTGTTCCAGCCGCTTTTCCAGCGCCTCGACCGTCCGGATCACGTCAAAGCCCTGCCGCGCGCAGGACGGGCACGAGATGATGTTGACGCCCCGGTGCCGCAGGCCCAGCGATTTCAGGATCTCGTAGCCGACCTTGACCTCTTCCACCGGGTCCGCCGACAGCGACACCCGGATCGTGTCACCGATCCCCATCCACAGCAGATTGCCGAGACCGATCGCGCTCTTGATCGTGCCGGACATGAGGCCGCCCGCCTCGGTGATGCCCAGGTGAATGGGCGCGTCCGTCGCCTCGGCCAGCGCCTGGTAAGCGGCGGCGGCGAGGAACACGTCCGACGCCTTGCAGCTGATCTTGAATTCGTGAAAATCGTTGTCCTGCAGGATCTTGATGTGGTCGAGCCCGCTTTCCACCATCGCATCGGGACAGGGTTCGCCATACTTCTCGAGCAGGTGCTTTTCCAGCGATCCGGCATTCACGCCGATGCGGATGGAACAGCCGTGATCCCGCGCGGCCTTGATGACCTCCTTCACGCGGGTCTCGTCGCCGATATTGCCGGGGTTGATGCGCAGGCAGGCCGCGCCTGCCTCGGCCGCCTCGATCCCGCGCTTGTAGTGGAAATGGATGTCCGCGACGATCGGCACGGGGCTTTCGCGCACGATCTCGCGCAGGGCGCGGCTGCTCTCCTGATCGGGGACCGACACGCGCACGATGTCCGCGCCCGCCTCGGCTGCGGCCTGGACCTGGGCGATGGTCGCCTTCACATCCGTGGTCAGCGTGTTGGTCATGGTCTGCACGCTGATCGGGGCATCGCCGCCCACGGGCACGCTGCCCACCATGATCTGCCGCGACTTGCGGCGGTAGATGTTGCGCCAGGGCCTGATGTGGTTCAGCGACATTGCTGCGCGTCCTCCGGGATCGTTCGGGCGAAGGATAGGCGCAGTGCGCGCGGGCTGCAATCCGCCGCGCGTCAGTCGGTGACGGGCCGGGCCTGCGCTTCGGCCACCATGCGGGCCAGTTCGTCGTCCACCGTCAGATCGGCAACGCTCAGCGTTCCGGCCACCTGATCGGCGGCCAGCGCAAAGCCCGACGTCACCGTGCCACGCGCGCCCACCGGGCCGAACACGTCACCGTTCACGTCGAAATAGATCGCCCCCGATTCGCCCACGCGCAGAAGCGGCGGCTCCTCGGTCCGGGGCACATCATAGGACTGGCCCGGTTCCATGATCCCCTCGAAGATCACCGATCCGTCCGCCGCGCTCACCCGCACCCAGGCGGGGCGCACGGCAACCATGCGCAGACCCGGTGCCGCGGTCTCGACGACCTGCGGCACGCTTTCGGGGGCGCGCGGGTTGTCCGCACCGCGCAGGTCGGCCACCGGGGCGGCGGGTGCGGCGAAAGTTCCCCCGCTGCGCGGGTCGAGCGTGGCGATGGGCGCGTCGCGCGCCACCATCACCGGCACGTCCAGCGCCTGCGGGCGATAGAGACGGTCAAGCGCCTCGACCGAAGGGGCGATCATGCCGCCCGGCGCGTCCGGGGCGGTCGCGCGCTGCAGCGGGTCGATGTCGGAGAGAACCACCGGCGCCTGTTCCACCGGGGCAAGCTGGACCTGCTGCACCTCGCGCAGGATGCTGACCCCGCCATAACCGAGGCCCGCGATCAGCGCGACCAGCACAAGGACCGAACCCATCGCCCTTGGGTCGAGATTGGCAAGGATGCCTTCGGCGGGCGTGGCGAAAGGCACCCCGCCCAGGGCAAAGCTGTCTTCCTCGCGCCGCGCGGCCGGGGCGGCGCGCAGCGCCTTGCGCACGACCGAGGCTTCGTCCGACATGCCATGCGCGACGGCAAACCCGCTTTCGCGGCAGAAGATTGCATAGGCCTCGTCCGGGTCCATGCCCAGATAGCGCGCATAGGACCGGACATAGCCCGCGATGAAACCGGGGGTGTCGAAGGCGGAAGGGTCGCAGTTTTCGATCGCGGCGATATAGGCCGCCTTGATCCGCAATTCGCGCTGCACGTCGAGAAGCGATTTTCCCAAGGTGGCGCGTTCACCGCGCATCAGGTCGCCAAGACGCAGGTCGAAATCATCGAACCCCTTTGGTTCGATGATCTTAGGTTCTTCGCTGCGCCGGAACTTGCGCCCGATCATACCTGCCGCCCCATCTCAACGCGTCCCGATTGCCCCAAGTGTCGATTCGGAACGCCTTTTGTTGAGCGAAAGATAACACAGGCGCAACTATTTTACAGCGGCAGGATGTTTCAGGCGGACAGCTCGGCACGATTCAGCGCACAGCGGCTCCAGAGCGCATCCATCGCCCGCAGCAGCGCGTCGATTTCGCGGGGCCCGTGAACGGGGCTCGGGGTGAAGCGCAGGCGCTCTGTCCCGCGGGGCACGGTGGGGAAGTTGATCGGC
>CAZNMV010000064.1:0-7631 GCA_964573835.1 uncultured Aestuariivita sp.
ACACCATGATCAGCGTAGAGGCGCAAATCGTCTTCAGTTGCCATCGTTGCATGGGGGGCGATAAGCCGATCGTTCAGGGCACCAAATCCGGCCAACCAGCCGGGAGCGGTGGTGCCGTGAAGGGCCTTGACAGTGTCGCGCTCCATCTGGCCCTGCGCCATGTGCAGGCGAACTGGCACATCCAGATCGGCAGCCGCCGCCATGGTGCGAGTGAGCAGCATCTGGGTACAGGTTTCCACCCGGTCGGGCGACAGCATCCCCTGCACTAGCCCATCAAACCTGCCGGCCTGCTCCCGCACAAAGGCGATGGCATCGTCCAACCCAGCCAACCCGCGCGATTCATCGAACCGAGGCTCCAACACGCCGGGTGCGGTGCAGATCATGCCACCCGATCGATACGCAGGGCCTAGCCAAACACGCAGGCCCAAATCGCCGGCGGCCTCAGCGGCGGCCTGAAACTCGGCAACCGTCTCTCCCCATTCGCGGTAAAACAGCGAGGCGATCGGCAAGACTGAAGTGATCCCGTTGCAGAGCAGTTGGGCGAAACTGAAGCGCTTCTGGAAGGCCAGCTCTTCAGGCGAATACATCTCATAGGGGCCTCGCTCAACATAGCTTTGTGGCCAGACTCGCCCCTTTGCCCATGCCGGCCCGCAATCCACGCCCAGCACCGTTGTATCGAGGTCCGAGAGCGCATCAAGGTCGATGAGCCCAGGCGAAATCAGCACCTGGCCCAGATCGAAACGCCGTGCTACCTCGCCCTCGAACCTGGGGCCGACATAAAGAACGCGGTCGCCTTCGATCACTACCTCGCCGTGTTCCAGCAGCCTGTGGCCTCCATCGCGGTAGGCCACGATCCAGCGTGAGGCCAAGGCAGTACGGCCCTTTGGCCGGGCGCCCAGGGTCAGGTCGTGCAACATCACGGCACCTCTCGCAGCGGTTTGCCCTTCCGCCCAGTGATTTTCCCGGCTTTCATGGTAAGCGTGACAGGCCCCCCCTTTGTCACCGCCTCGGCCAGGGTGCGGCCCGGTAACAGGGCCAGATCGGCGCTGCTACCTTCGGCCAGCCGGTGATCAGCCACGCCCATCACCGCCGCCCCGCCCGTAGTGCATACATGCAGCGCTAGTGCCACATCGACATCAGCACGCAGGTTGTTCTTCAGCGCCACGATGCGCGCACGGTCCAGCATGTCGGCGCGGCTCCAGGGGTTCCAGGTGTCGATCACCCCGTCACATCCCGCGCCCATCCTGAGCCCGGCGCCCAGCACGCGCTTAACCGCGGGCACCTCGCGGGAAGGGGCGCCGGTGGTCAGGATCGCGACATCCTGATCGGCCAGCGCGGCCAGCATCGCCTCGGTCCGAGGCCAATCAGGCATGCCCAGGCAAAAGGCATGGCTGACCGCTACCTTGCCATTCATTCCCAGCGCGCGGGTGCGCTCCAGGATCAGGTCCAATGAGAACGCGCCCAGATCGCCTGTTTCATGCAGGTGGATATCCAGACCTCGCCCGTGCCGGTCCGCCAAAGCAAAGATCGTATCCAGATGCCCCTTCGGATCGCGGTCAATCTCGCAGGGGTCGAGACCGCCGACCAAATCGGCACCCATCGCCAGCGCCTGATCCAGCAACGCTTCAGTGCCCGGTCGGATCATCAGGCCCGATTGTGGGAAGGCGACGATTTCGATGTGCACCAACTCACGAAGTATCTCACGCGTGGCTAGAACGCCCTCAATAGCGGCAAGGCCGATCTCGGTATCAACATCAACATGACTGCGGATATGAGTGGTGCCGTTGCCCACCAGCGCCAGCGCATGACGCATCGATTGCCGATGCGGATCGTGGTTAAGACGGCGTCGTTCCAGCCGTTCGTTGTCGATCATCGCGCGCAGATCGACGCCGACCGCGTTCTCATACCAGCCCATGCCGATGAAAGTTTTGTCCAGATGGGTATGCGCGTCGACCAGGCCGGGCACCGCAATGGCTCCGTTACCGTCCTCGATGGGCAGACCGGGGGCTTTGATGCCGGGAGCGATGTGAGCGATTCGGCCTGCCCGGATCAGCAGGTCAACTTGATCGCCACCCATCGGGCGGATGTTACGGATCAGAAGGTCGGTCAAGCTGCCTCCGGCACATGGCCGCCGCGTTTTGGCAACGGTAGGGCATATGCGCCCAGTTTTGAGGTCCGATAGCCGCTGGCAACCAGCGACTCGGCAAAGCTGACTGCAGCAGTCACACCATCGATCACCAGAACGCCAGTTTCAGCGGTCAGATCGTCGCAAAGTTCGGCCATACCAGCGCAGCCCAGCACGATCGCCTCGGCCCCGTCCAACGTCTGCGCGGCGCGGATTTCGGCAGCAATCAAAGCGCGTGAGCACTCCGGGTCTTCATCCAGCGCCAACACCGGCAGGTCGATGGCTCGGACCCGGCGGCACCGGCGGCCCATGCCATAACGATCCGCCAGATCCTCGATGATCGGCACCGAGCGCGGCAGGGTCGTCACCACCGAAAAACGCGAAGCCAGCGCGGCCGCTGCCTGCATTGCCGCCTGACAGATCCCGATAACCGGGCCCACTGCCACCTCGCGCGCGGCGTCAAGGCCTGGGTCATCGAAACAGGCAATTACGTGGGCGTGAGCGCCGAGTGACTCGGCGGCGCGGATGGCGGCAAGCAGGAAGGGTACCGATAGCGCCTCGTCGTGATATCCTTCGATCGATGCGGGCGCGCCGGTGCCCGTAACCAGGTCTATCTCGGTTCCTGGTCGCGCCACACGCCGTGCTGCATAACCTATCTGGACGGTCATCGAGGCTGTCGAATTCGGGTTGATGACATGAATGCGCATCACTCGGCCTTTCCCGCCGACCGGAGTGTTTCCCAAAGCTCGGCCTCAGCCGGGCGTTTGAGTTCAAACTGGCGGTCCGCGACGATGTAATTGTCTGAATGCAACCGCGCGATCGGCTGATAGACGGAAGGATTGACATATCGCCCCTCCGGGTCCAGGCAATCGCCGCGTACGGTCATGTCCACAACCTCGCCTAGCACAATGGCACGGCGGGGATAGTCGATGATGCGTTCAACCCTGCATTCCATCGCGCAAGGGCTGCTAATGATATAGTCGGTTTTAATTTGCCGACAGTGGGCTGTGGCCAAGCCGGCGAAGGCGGGTTCGTCCACGTCAGGAGCGAAGTTTACGCCGCATACCAGCATACCCTGCGCCAGTCCCATATCCACCATGTTGACGCAGAATTCTCCGGTGCGCCGCAGGTTGCGCATCGTGTCCTTGTCCTCACCATTGGCGCGTGGCTGGATACCTAGGATCACGATGGGCGGCTCGTGTGAAAAGACGTTAAAAAAACTCATCGGCGCGCCGTTCAGATGGCCGCCTTCGGACCGCGTAGTCACCAGCGCGATGGGGCGCGGGCCGACAAAATTGGTCAGCAAGCGGTATCGGTCCTCAGCCGGTAATTGGGTGAAATCGTACTGCATCAGGCGCTCTTTCTGACAATATCGGCAGGTGCGGGCAGGCGCCCTTCCTCAACCGCGTGGCATCGGATCTGTACTTCGCCCCGTAGTAGGAAGGCAGGCGCCTCAGTCCGGCAGCGCGCGTTGGCAAAGGTGCAGCGCGGGTGGAAATGGCAGCCCGTTGGAGGGTTGATCGGATTGGGCACTTCGCCGGACGGTCTGTCTTTGTCTCGGTGCACCATGGTGATGTCTGGAACGGTTTCCAGCAAGAGCCGCGTATAAGGATGCTGCGGGGCGCGAAAGATCTGCTCGGCTGGGGCCAGTTCGACCAGGCGGCCTAGATACATGACGCCGATCTGGTCCGAGATGTAATTGACGACCGCCAGATCATGGCTGATGAACAGATAGGTCAGGCCCAGTTCGTGCTGCAATTCGCGCATCAGGTTCAGGATTTGCGCCTGCACCGACACATCCAGCGACGAGGTCGGCTCATCGCAAACCAAAAACTCCGGGTTTGTAGAAATGGCACGGGCGATAGAAATGCGCTGGCGCTGTCCACCCGAAAATTCATGCGGAAATTTCTCACCGTCCACGGCGGACAGGCCCACGAACTCCAAGAGCCGGTCAACCTCTTTGCGGCGCGCGATGGGGTCGCGGATCAAGCCGTAATTCTTCAACGGCTCCCCGATCACCCGCGCGACCCGCCAGCGTGGGTTAAGGCTGGCATAGGGGTCCTGAAAAATCATCTGCATCCGGCGCCGCACGGCCGGTGGTTTGCCGGCCGGGCTGTCGGTCAGTTCATGCCCGCCAAAGCGGATGCTGCCGGCGCTGGGGCGCATGAGACCCATGAGCAACTTGGCTACGGTCGATTTCCCGCAGCCGGATTCGCCGACCAGCGACAGGGTCTTGCCCGCCTCGATCTGAAAATCCACACCATCGACTGCCCGCACAACCTGCCGTTTGCCGCCTGCAAGCACCCGCGACAGAAATGGCGGCGACAGATCAAAGTTGCGTTTGAGGTTCGACACACTCAGCAACGGCGCAGTCATGCTGCACCCCCGGTCATAAGGTGGCAGGCGACGGAAACGGTGGTGCTGCCGGTCAGTTCGGGCCTTACCGTGTCACAAATTGGGATGGATTTCGGGCAACGTGGGGCAAAAGTGCAGCCGGGCGGCCTGGCATGTGGTCGCGGCATCGCTCCTTCGATCTGTGGCAGAACCTCTGGCCGCGGGCCGATGCGCGGGATTGAGGCCATCAGCCCTACAGTATAGGGGTGGCGCGGCGTGGTCAGCACATCGGCCACCGGCCCCACCTCGACAATGCGGCCGGCATACATTACCGCCACACGGTCGGCAGTTTCAGCGATCACGCCCATGTCATGCGTCACCAGAATGACCGCCACGCCAGTTTCACGGGCCAGACGGCGCAGCAGCGCGATGATCTGCGCTTGCACGCTAACATCGAGCGCGGTTGTCGGTTCATCGGCAATAACCAGTCGCGGCTCAGCGCACAGCGCCAGCGCGATCACCACTCGCTGCCGCATGCCGCCGGAATATTGGTGCGGATAAGTGTCGATCCGGGCCTCGGGCGCGGGAATACCCACACGGCGCAGCCAGTCAATAGCGCGGGCGCGGGCCTGGGACTTGGGCAGTTTTAAATGGGTCTGGATCGTTTCGATCAGTTGCTCGCCCACCGTCAGCACAGGGTTCAGGCTTGTCAGCGGGTCTTGAAAGATCGCACCGATCTGCCGGCCCCGGATACGGCGCATGGCTTCAGACGGAAGGGTATCAATACGCTGACCGTTCAGGAGAATCTGGCCCTTTGCTATCCGGCCTGGAGGCTCGATCAACCCGATGATCGCGGCGCCGGTCATTGACTTGCCCGCGCCGGACTCGCCGACCATGCCCAGAATCTCGCCCGGTTCAATCGACAGCGACACGTCCTCGATGGCATTGATGGACCCCGCTCGCCCCGGAAAGGCTACGGTCAGATCCTGTACGAACAGAAGGCTCATAGCCGTTACCTCAGTTTTGGGTTAAGGGCGTCGCGCATCCAGTCGCCCAAAAGATTGACCGCAAGCACCAAAATGACCAGCACCACTGATGGAAAGATCACTACCCACCAGATGCCCGAGAACAGGTATTCGTTGCCAATGCGTATCAGCGTGCCTAGCGACGGCTGAGTGGCCGGCATACCTACCCCCAGAAAGGACAGCGTCGCCTCAGTCAGCACGGCCATGCCCAAGTTGATTGTGGCGATCACCAGCACCGGGCCCATGACGTTCGGCAGGATATGCTGCACCATGATTCCCATGCCCGACACGCCATTGATGCGCGCCGCCTGCACATATTCCTTTTGGCGCTCTACCATGGTCGAACCGCGCACGGTGCGCGCGTACTGCACCCAATTAGTCAGGCCGATAGCGAGGATCAGAACCCATATCGCTGCACCAGCATGCTGGTCAGGCGGCAAGATGCCCCGCGCGATGCCGTTGACCAGAAGTGCCACCAAAATTGCCGGAAAGCTTAGCAGCACATCTGCCAACCGCATGATGGCCGCATCGACAATACCGCCCACAAAGCCGCCCAGAAGGCCTAGCGAAATCCCCAAAACGGCGGCTAACGCGACACTGGCGAACCCCACGACTAGCGACAGCCGTAGACCATAGAGAATAGACGAATACAGATCGCGCGCCTGCTGATCAGTGCCCAGAAAATAGCGCGAGTCACCACCATCGACCCACATTGGCGGCAATTCGCTGTCCAAAAGAAAGAGTTGTACAATGTCATAGGGGTTCTGCGTCGCCAGCCAGGGCGCCAGTGCGGCAGCGGCGAACAGTATCAGAAGCACCAGCGCCGAAATCCTCGCCGTCAGCGATTTGCGAAAGCTCCAGACCAGGTCACTGTCCAACGCACGGGAAAGGGCGGTGTCGGCCATCACATACTCCGGATTAATGAGAAGCACGCGCGCCATCAACGCGCAAGCGGGGGTCCAGCACCGCGTAAAGAAGATCGACGCTGGTGTTGATGACGACAAAGATAAGGCTGACTATGACCAGGTAGGCCGCCATCACCGGCACATCGCCAAAGCTGACGGCCTGGATGAACAAGGCGCCCATGCCCGGCCATTGAAACACAGTCTCGGTGATGATCGCAAAGGCTATCAATCCCCCCAATTGCAGCCCGAAGATGGTGATTACCGGAATGAGCGTGTTTTTCAGAGCGTGGCGAAAGTGGATGGACCGATTGGTCAGCCCCCGCGCCCGGGCGAATTTGATATAATCGGTGCGCAGCACTTCCATCATCTCGGACCGCACAAGCCGCATGATTAGCGTCAGTTGGAACAAGCACAGCATAACCGACGGCAGGATCAATGCCTTCCAGCCTGAGACGGTCAGAAACCCGGTCGTCCACCAGCCGATATCGACCACCGTTCCGCGCCCGAAGGACGGCAACCAGCGCAGCCAGACAGCGAAGACCAAGATCAACAGGATACCGGTGACAAAGGTGGGTAATGAGATGCCGACTAGCGACATGAATTGCAGCGTCTGCGTAGACAGGCTGCGGGGCCTGAGGGCGGTGTATATGCCTAGCGGGATGCCAATCAGCAAGGACAGGCTGGCCGCCACCAGCACCAGTTCAGCCGTAGCCGGAAAGCGCTCGGACAGCAGAGTCGAAACTGGACGGGCATTGCGCCAAGACAGGCCGAAATCTCCCTGCACCGCGCGACCTACGAAGCGGCCGTATTGCACCCACAGCGGCTGATCCAGACCCAGCCGCTCGCGCACGGCGTCACGTTCTTGGGTGGTGGCATTCTCGGCCACCATGGAATTGACCGGATCCCCCATGAAGCGGAACATCATGAAAGCAATTAGAGCGACGGCGAGCATGACGAGGATAGATTGGAGGACGCGGCGGATCAAAAATCCCAGCATAGCGAACCTTTCCTTCGGCAGCGGCTAAAAAAGGGGGGCCGGGCGGATCGCCCAGCCCCGTATCAGATCAGTTGGTCACACGCGCCAGCCACAGGCGCACCAGATCGTCCGCCGCCTGCGGAATCTCGACCGTGTCGCGCGCCGCCCAGGACAGGGGCTGCTGGTGCAGCGGCAGCCAGGCAACGTCGGCGTTGGCCAGCATGAGCGCCTCCTGCATCATGGCACGACGCTGATCGGGGTCGATT
>CAZNMV010000064.1:7641-11512 GCA_964573835.1 uncultured Aestuariivita sp.
GGCAACAGCGCGGGTCAACTCGTCCACACGGGCGTTGGAATACCCAGTCGGCGTGAATGTACCATATGCCCCTTCCGGCGTGGCCAGCATCGCCGACAGAACCGAGAACCCATCTAGCATCGGCAGTGTTGCCCAGCCCAGCATAAACACGTCCACTTGATCGTTGTCCACCTTCTGAAAGTGGATCTGGCGCGGCTCGGTGACCAAGCGCGGCTCGAGTCCCACCTGCGCCATCATCGCCGCCATTGCCTGACAGATCGCCTCGTCGTTGACATAGCGATCATTCGGGCAGTTCAGGTTGAAGGCGAACCCATTGGGATAGCCCGCCTCAGCCAGCAAAGCGCGGGCGCGGTCGGGATCATACGCCAGTCGCTGATCCATCGCCTCGTTATAACCGTTCACCTGTGGAGCGATCAGCGATCCCGTCACTCGCGCGCGGCCCCGCATGATACGGTCGCGGATCAGGTCCATGTTCAACGAATGGTACAACGCCTGCCGCACCCGGATGTCGCGAAGCGGGTTGCCGTCAACATTACCATCCACAAGGCTCTCGCCCATATTGATGCCCATCATGATACTGCGAAGACCTGGGTCTTGTAGCATGTGGACGCCTTCGGCAGCCTCGATGCGCTCGGCATCCTGAAGCGGCGCTGGTTCGATCAGGTCGATCTCGCCCGACAGCAGCGCAGCGACGCGCGTGGCGTTGGAGCTGATCGGCGAATGTTCGATCCGGGTCAGGTTGTGGCGGGGCGTGTCCCACCAGCCGGGATTCGCAATCAGCACGTTCAGCGCATCGGGCCGGCGGCTTTCCAGGATGAACGGGCCGGTACCGTTTGCGTTGTTCGTGGTATAACCTTCTTCGCCCTGGCTGGCGTCGATGGGTGCAACCGCGTCATGTTCCTGCAACCAACCGCTGTCCAGGATGAAGATGTTGCTGAGATAATTATTCAGCAGCGGCGTCGGCCCCTCCATTACCAGATCGACGGTCATCTCATCGACGATTTCCACCGTGACAAGGCCCGGCAGGTTACCACGCAGCGGCGATTTCGGATCAATTGCACGCATCAGCGACATCTGCACATCGGTTGCGTCAAAGGTCTGGCCGCCGTGGAAAGTGACGCCCTGTCGTAGCACATAGCGGATACGATTGGGTTCGATCACGGTCCACGAGGTGGCCAGCGCGGGTTCGATGGCTAGGTCGGCATCATAGCGCACTAGCGGTTCATATATGTGGTGCGTAAAGATATTGGTGAAGCTGTCAGTCACCGCATGCGGGTCAAGCCCGTAGATGTCGCGCGCCGTTGCGTAACGCAGGGTTTCTGCGCTGGCTGCGGCCGCGAGGCAGCTTATCGCTGCTGCTGTCATCATCAAGTTGCGAAGCATTTCTTGATCTCCCGTTGGTTGCGCGCGTTTCCATCCGACAATCGCCGAAAGACTCGCCAACAACATTGTAAACACGAATTAAAAATATTGTCTACAATTCTTCGCCCTTGCGTCAACAGGCTTGTCGCCCTAAATTTAAGCAGAATAAAAAGTTAAAATTAAAAAGGTTTTGGGCAATGTCGCGCGGTGAAACCGTTACAGAGACTCCCCATTCCGAGGTCTACAATCGCATCTGGAGGGCAATTGCCGACCGAAAGATGCGGCCGGGGACCCGGTTGAAAGAGGAACATCTGGCCGAAATCTTCTCGGTCAGTCGGGCGCGTGTGCGGCAGGCGCTTGCATCGCTCGAGCGCGATGGGCTGGTGACCATTGTGCCGCACCGAGGCGCTTTTGTCTCGCAGCCGTCGATCGAGGAAGCGCGTGACATATTCTTTGCCCGCCGCGCTATCGAGGCCCAGCTTGCCGCCCGGCTGTGTTCCTGCGTCACACCCGACATCGTGGCGCAACTGGAACGGCACGTGGAGCAGGAGCGCGCGGCAACTGCCGCTGGCGATACGCGTACTTCGATCCGGCTGTCGGGTGGGTTTCATCTGCTGATCGGGGAGCTCGCCGGCTCGCCCTATCTTTGGGAAGTACTGCGCGATCTAGTGTCGCGCACCTCGTTGATTGTGGCCATGTATCAGGTGCGCACTGGACCCGATTGCGGCCCGGACGAGCACGCTGAAATCGTCGCTGCAATCACCTTGGGCGATGCTGCGTCAGTCACGCATCTGATGCTGCACCATCTGGAACACCTGGAAGGGTCGCTAGATCTGGAGCAAGTCGAAACCCGAAGCGAGGATTTGCGGGACCTGCTGGCATGAGCGCGGTTCATGATCTGCTAATCCAATGCAGCACCATTGTGACGGTAGACCCACACCGCCGCGTTCTGGAGAACGGGTGGATCGCGATCACGGGCACGCGCATCGCCGCGATCGGCTCGGGCGAGGCGCCACCGGCGCAGGCGGTGATAGACCGCCCCGGACTGATCGCGTTGCCCGGTCTGATAGATGCGCATTCGCACGCCGGGCACGGGCTAGTGCGCGCAGCTGGCGATGGCGACGGCAATCTCTGGTTTCGCATTTGCGAGGACATCTATTCTGGTGCCGCCGATCCCTCCTTCTGGCACGCCGAGGCGCAATTGGCGCTTTTGGAGCGCCTACTGGCCGGCGTCACCACGGCGGTATCTCTGCTGGGCGGCGGGCCCGATTTGCTGCGCACTGACACGCCTGAGGCCGGCGATGCCCATTCTGCCGCCACTCGCGCCTCGGGCCTGCGGACGATCATGGCCGTGGGCCCAGGGCGCCTGCCGTTTCCACGCGTCTTCGGGGCGGATCGCCGGCCAGTCAGTTTTGCCGAACAGATGGCAGTCTGCGCTGATCTGATCGCGCGCCACAATGACCTAATGGGCCGCGGTACAGGCGTTGCGCTTATCCTGCCAGTCTATACCCCGGCACACATGGACGCTCACGGCGCCGAAATCCGCCAGATGGCGCAGGCGATGCGCGCACTTCAAGACCACACCGGCGTTTTGTTCACGCAAGACGGCCACCGCACCGATACCATCGCGCTGGCCGAAGACCTGGGCCTACTGTCGCCTCGCGCTGCACTGGGCCACAGTGTGGATCTGTCGCCCGCAGATTTTGCGGCGCTGGCGCGTACTGGGGCCTCGATTATCCACAATCCTAGCGCGATCATGTCGATCCTGGGTCGCTGCCCAGTGCCTGAACTGATCGAGGCAGGGACAACTGTGTGCTTGGGCTCGGACGCGGGCGCACCAGATCGCGGCTTTGATATGTTTCGCCACATGGCGCAGGCGATGCACTACCACCGCCGGCATTTTCGAGACCCTAACGTGCTGCCCGAAGGCAAGGCGCTGGAACTCTGTACCCGTGATGCCGCCCGCGCGCTGGGGCTGGATACTGAGATCGGCACGCTCGAGGTCGGCAAGAGGGCGGATATCATCCTGCTCGATGGTCGCGCGCCGCATTTGTGGCCGCCGGTCATGCCCTTGAACAGGATCACCCATTTCGCCAGCGCGGGTGATGTAAACACGGTGATCGTGGATGGGCACGTTCTTCTGCGCGACCGCAAACCCACCCTTGCGTCAATCGACGATATCCTTGCCGAGGCCGAGACGACCGCCAGCCGCGTTTTTGCCGCTTCTGGCCACGCTGCAACCAGGCAAGAGGGGGCAGACCTATGGCACGTTGCTCGACGGCAGGCCGGCAGCTATGCGCCTTCTGGCTCTGAAGGCTAAACCGGAGCGCGTGCGATTCGAACCGAGAGGACGCAGATGTTGATCCGGATCTGAGCAGGCTCACGTTCCAGCATGATTACGATGCTTTTCCGAGGTGACGGGCCAAGGATAGACGCTTTGACACTCAGACTGAACACACAGCCTCGCGCGCGGGACGCCATCCCGCAAATCCACGCTAACTTACTATGA
>CAZNMV010000065.1:0-11440 GCA_964573835.1 uncultured Aestuariivita sp.
GAAGCACCGCGACAAGCGAGACCGGCCGCGTGTTCGCCCGTGTCCCGGCATCCCCGCCGAAGCCATGCGACGCGAAGATCAGAAAACCGAGCGCCAGCGCGCCCGCGATGTGCATTATGCGGAAATTCCACGTCTCGAGCGGGAATTGCGGCAAAAACGCAAGATCGATCCCGGTCCAGGCGGACAGCGACACGCCGTTGAGCGCCAACATGTGCACAACGGCGTAAAGGATCGAAAGACAGGCCACCGCCGTATAGGCCGGGCCGGTGAACAAGCGGCGGTTGCCTTCGATCGGCTCTTCGTCGACGCCCTGTGCCAGAACGGTGTCGTCGGTCAGGTCTGCGTCGCGCGGCTGGTCGGTGGTCATCGTGCTTGTCCCCTTCTGGAACGGCGGGGGCACCGCGACTGGCGCGGGCCCGGTCCGGAAGGGGCCGCGCCCGGCAGGCGGGCGCGGCCCTTGTCACGTCAGGCGTGACGATCAGTTGCCGTGGATCTTGTCCGCAGCAATGGTCGCACCCGCTTTCTCGGTGAACCAGCGTGCGGCACCGGGATGCCACATCATCGCGGTGTTCTTGTCCCAATGCTCGGGCAGGGTTTCCTTCGCAGCCGAATGAACACCGACCATCCGCGCGTGATCGGACATGACTGCATCGACCACGGAATAGACGAAGGTCTCGGGCAGGTCGCAATTCGCGATGGCGAAGTTCCACATCGCCACGGCCGGCGCCGGAGCGGTGAGCGTGGTGTAGGTCTCGGCCGGGATGTCGAAGCGCGACACCGGGAAGGCGCCGGTGATGGTCGACAGTTCCGCATCGGTGAAGCCGACGATGTTGATCTGGGTCTGCACCTCGAGCTGCGACACAGCCGGGATCGGAACGCCAGCGGCGAAAGCGATCACGTCGAGAAGACCGTCCTGAAGCTGGCCGCCCAGGTCGGACCAGCCGCCGTTGCGCCGGTCGAACTCCACGCCCAGCGTTTCCAGCATGGCGGGGAAATAGGTGTCCGAGGTCGAACCGGCAGGACCGAAGCCGATGCGCGCGCCCGCCGGAATGTCGGCGATGGACGTGATGCCCGACGACGCCAGCGCGGTCACCGAGAAGGGCGTCTGATACATCGGGAACATCGCGCAGGCATTGGTCATCGGCAGGCCGGGTGCGATCGGGTTGGTCCCGGCGATCGATTCCGCGGCAGGCCCGAGGGTCGTCATGCCGAAGGGCAGTTCCCCGGTATGCACCAGCGCCATGTTCTGCATCGGGCCACCGGTGACTTCTGCGCTGCCGGACAGGCTCAGGACTTCGGAGACGATCCCGGCCCAGCCCGAGCCGTAACCGAAATACGTCCCGCCCTGGGACCCGGTTCCGACGGTGAAGCTTTCAGGCCAGCCGGTGCGGTCCTGAGCATACCCCGCCGTCGCGACCAGAGCGGCCACCGCGGTTGCGGTGGCAAAAGAAGTGATCTTCATGTGTTCCTCCACTGTGTTGTCGCCGTGATGCGGCAGCCCGCCTCCTGGTTGCGCTGCCCGGCCCACACTTTCCACGTATAACGAAGTTATACGCTAACGGTAGAGAAACCGGTGCCTCAAGGGAAAACGGCGGCTGAGGGTCGGTAATCCATTATACAATTTCTGTGAATAAAAATCTGTCAGGCGATCCGGGACAGCGTGTCGACGCTGGCGTCGAGCACGTCGAGAAACGCGTCGCGCGCCGGATGCCGGGTATCCCGCAGCCAGACGACCGACAGCGCCAGCTTGTCCCGCACAAGACCGGGCGGCACCGACAGCGGCACGAAGACGACCCCGCCGACAGCCAGCCGCGACGCCCAGCGCGCCACGATAGCAAGCCCCACGCCGCTGCCCACAAGGCTGACAATGGTCTGTTTTTCCTCGGCGATCTGCACCACGCGCGGGGTGTGACCGGTATCGAGAAACAGCCGCATGGTCAGATCGTGGCTGTGCGGACGCGAACTGCGGTCCGGCACGATCAGCGGCTCGTCCGCCATGTCGGCCACCGTGATCCCCCCGCGCGAGGCCAGCCTGTGCCCTTCGGGAACCGCGACCACGGCGGTTTCGTGAAAGAGCGGCCTGAAGATCAGCCGCGGGTCCAGCACTTCGGGCGGCCGCACGATCGCGGCGTCAAGCCGCCCGGACAGAACCCGGGGCAGAAGCCGGATGGTCTTCTGTTCCAGCATCTCGATGTCGATGTCGGGATGCGCCTCGCGGAATCGGGGCAGGAATTGCGGCATGAGACCCGCCGCCGCGCTGTCGATGGCGCCGATGCGCAGGACGGATGTGCTGTCCTGCCGCGTGTCGCGGAACCGCGCCTCGAGCCGGTCGGCCTGATCGACGATGCCGCGCGCGGCTTCGGCAAAGTCCCGCCCGGCTTCTGTCAGCGACACATGCCGGGTCGTGCGCACCAGAAGCCGCGTGCCGAGCCTCTCTTCGAGCAGCCGGATCTGACGGCCGAACGAGGCGGGCAGCATGTCCATGCGCTGCGCCGCCTTGCCGAAGTGGAGCGTGTCGGCCACCGCGACAAAACACCTGAGTTGGCGGAGTTCCATATCGCCCCGGATTGTTGCGAAAATTTATATGATCGGTGCATCGTTGCCGCTGCCGGGTCAAGTTGCAACTGTGCGCGCCTGACATACCATGGGCGGCGCTCACGCCGACATGGCACCGGAGGATCCCGCATGCGCAGATATTCCATCGCCGCCATTCCCGCAGACGGCATCGGCCCCGAAGTGATCGAGGCCGGTCTCGAGGTCCTGTCCGCGCTGGAAAAGCGCGACGGCACCATCGCCTTCGACGTGACCACATTCGACTGGGGATCGGACTACTACAAGGCGCATGGCGTGATGATGCCCGCAGATGGGCTCGACCAGCTGAAAGGCTTCGACGCCGTCTATTTCGGCGCAGTGGGCGCCCCGGACGTGCCCGATCACACCACACTCTGGGGCCTGCGCCTGCCGATTTGTCAGGGCTTCGATCAATACGCCAACGTGCGGCCCACGAAGATCATCCCCGGCGTCACCTCGCCGCTGCGGGGGGTGGGTGTCGGCGATCTCGACTGGGTGATCGTGCGCGAGAATTCCGAAGGCGAATATTCCGGGCATGGCGGGCGCGCGCACCGCGGCCTGCCCGAAGAGGTGGGCACCGAAGTCGCCATCTTCACCCGCGTGGGTGTCACCCGGATCATGCGCTATGCCTTCGCGCTGGCGCAGTCGCGCCCGCGCAAGCTGCTCACGGTGGTGACCAAGTCCAACGCCCAGCGCTTCGGCATGGTCATGTGGGACGAGATCGCCGCCGAGGTCGCGGCCGAATTCCCCGATGTCACCTGGGACAAGATGCTGGTCGATGCCATGACCGTGCGGATGGTCAAGAACCCGCAATCGCTCGACACGATCGTCGCGACCAACCTGCATGCCGATATCCTGTCCGATCTGGCGGGGGCGCTCGCCGGGTCGCTGGGCGTCGCGCCCACCGCCAATATCGACCCTCAACGCCGCTATCCGTCCATGTTCGAACCGATCCACGGATCGGCCTTCGACATCACCGGCAAGGGCATCGCCAACCCCGTGGCAACGTTCTGGACGGCGAGCCAGATGCTCGAGCATCTGGGCGAGGCCGACACGGCGGCGCGTCTCATGCGGGCGGTCGAGAAGGTCTGCGCCGAGGGCATCCTGACCCCCGACGTGGGCGGCACCGCCACCACGCGCGAGGTGACCGAGGCCGTCTGCGAAGCGATCCGCGCTGACAACACCTGATCCCGGCGCGTCGCGGCCGCGGGGCTAACCCCGGTTAAAGCGCCGCTTCCCCTGAAGGGCATTCTGCCCCGGACAGCCCAGCCGCCGGTCCTGCCGGGGAGGCGGGCCACGACCAGCACCCCGGGGGGACAGGCATGATTGCAGTGAACGATTTTCACGACCTCTACATCGCCGAACTCTCTGAGTTGCGGTCGGTCGAGGCACAGATGGCCGATCACTTGGGCGCGCTTGCGGCGCAGGCGACCGCCAAGACGCTGTCGAACGCGATCAGGACCCACCGCAGCGTGACCGCGGCCCACCGCGACCGCATCGACAGGCTTCTGCACGATCACGGCACCACGGCGGGCGATGGCCACGATGGCTCGATGCGCGCGCTTCTGGCCGAAACCGGCAAATGGGCAAGGATGATCGGCGACAGCGATCTGCGGGATGCGGGGCTTATCGCCTCGCTCCAGCGGATGGAGCATTACGAAATCGCCGTCCTCGGCACGCTGGCAAGCTGGGCGAAGAAGCTCGGATACGATCAGGACGCCACCGTCCTGTCGGCGATCCTGCAGGAGGACAAGGCCGCCGATGCCTACCTGAGCGACATAGCCACGAACGGAGAGGGCAGACCGGCGCAGCAGGACGCGCCACGCGCCTATCGCGCGGTATAGCCCCCGTCGATGACCAGCTCGGATCCGGTCACGAACTTGGCGTCGTCGGACGCGAGATAGGCAATGCCCGCGGCGATATCCTCGGGCTCGCCCACATGACCGACGGGGTGCAACTCGTCGAGATGGGCGCGGAAGGCCTTGGACCCCTCCTCCGACGCCTCGGCCATCGCCTGCACGAGGGGCGTCCAGATAAAGCCGGGATGCACGGAGTTCACGCGGATGCCCTCCTTGGCATAAAGCATCGCGTCGGTCTTGCTCATCTCGCGCACGGCACCTTTCGAGGCGTGGTAGGGCGGCACGTCCGGTGCGCCGATGATGCCGTAGATCGACGACAGGTTGACGACGCTGCCGCCGCCGCGCTTGCGCATGTGCGGGATCGCGGCCCTGGTGCAGTAGAAGACGCCGTTCACGTTGACATCCATCACCTGCTGCCATTCCCCGGACGTGATCTGGTCGGTGGGCTTGTTGACACCGGCGATCCCGGCATTGTTCACGACGACGTCGATGCCGCCGAACCGGTCGGCGACCTCGCCGAAGACCCGGTCCACCGCGTCCTCATCGGTCACGTCGAGATGCCAGTACCGGGCGGTGCCGCCCTTCCGCCCGATCTCGTCGCGCAGTCTTTTGCCGTCGTCGTCGTCGATATCGGTGATGGCGACACGCGCGCCCTCTTCCGCCAGCCGCAGACAGGTGGCCTTGCCGATCCCCTTCGCGCCGCCGGTGACGATGCAGGTCTTTCCATCAAGCCGTTTCATCGCGGACTCCTTTCCTGAATGTGCATGTGAACGAGAAGCCCGCGCGCTGCAGGCTCGGGCACCAGCAGCCGCATCAGCGCCTCGCCGTAGGACCGGTTCGGAAGCGACCCCAGCCGCAGGTGATCCAGCGCCTGCGCGATCCGCCGAAGATCAGCTGCGTCGAGCGCGACCGACCGCCCCGTCCAGCTGCCGACCGCGACGCGGCAGATTTCGGCCCGGCAGCCTGCGGACCGGAACACAAGCCGCGACTTGCGCACCGTGCGGGGGATGACCCGCCCGCCCTGAGCGTCGATCGCGGCCAGAAGATGCGCGGCCGACAATCCGGCGACCTCGGGCAATCCGGCAGGAAGGTCCAGCGCACGGGCCACCCCGTGACGCGCCGCGGCCGTCAGAGGAAAGCCCTCCGAGACCGGCATGCTCCAGCACTGGATCGCGCCCATATCCGCCTCGCGGCGCTTGATCTCGAGCCGGTCGCCCGCGCGCAGCTTCACCAGCATCCGGTCGCTCGCGGCATGGAGCAGGTAGATGTCGCTGCGGCGTTCGGCGGCGACCAGCGGCCAGCCTGCATTGAGCATGGCGATGGCCGGATGCCCGGCGCGTGGCCAGATGCGGTATTCGAAGCGGCCCCCGGCGCGGGCCTGAGCCTGGGGTCTTCCGGAAATGACGAACCCCGGCGGCGTCATGATGGGTCGCTTTCCCCGGCCGTGACGCGGCCGGACAGTGGCAGGTCGATCGGCTTTTCCGGGAAGAACGGCGCATGGGTCCTGACAGCTCGGTCAGGGACAGGGTGGGTCTTTTTCATCATCTCGCGGCCATCCGGGTTCGGTCATGGCCCGCATTCAGCCAAACCGCCGCGGTCCGGTCGTTAACGCGCGTTAATGCCGTCGGCGGCATATGCGGTCAGCCTTCGATCACGCGGCCCCAGCCGCGGAACGGAATGGTGCTGTGCCACACAAGACGCCCGCCCGTCGGACATTTCGGTGGAACGCTGAAGACCACGCCCGCCTTCGTGCGCGGCGGCATGGTCCTGCGCGCGCGGCCGGACACCAGCGGTCTTGCCCCGCACCGCGTCGGAGGCGTTGTCCGGGGCCATGCCATGTCAGCGGGCACCGGCATGAACTCCGCGCGGCAGGCGGGGCTGAACCCCGGCGGCGGCCAAGGCAGCGTCCTGCCAACGGCGCGCGCGATCTGACCCGCAAGCGGCCTCACCCTGCTGGAAAGGACAGCTCGATGGCACAGGACAGGCGAACCGCGCTGGTCACAGGCGGTGTGCAGGGGCTTGGCGCGGCGGCGGCCCGCGCCCTGTCCGACGCCGGCATGATCGTGGCCGCGGGCCATCTTGGCTGTGGCGAAAGGGCAAAGACATTCGGCCGGGACACGGGGATCCTGACCTTCGAATGGGATGTCGGCGACTTCGACGCCTGCGCGAGGGGCATGGCCGAGGTGGAAGACGCGATCGGGCCGATCGACGTTCTCGTCAACAATGCCGGCGTCACCCGCGACGTCATGTTCCACAAGATGTACCGCGCCGACTGGGATGCGGTTCTGCGCGTCGATCTGGCGTCGATGTTCAACGTCACGCGCCAGGTCATCGGCGGCATGCGCCAGCGCGGTTTCGGACGGATCATCAACATCTCGTCGGTGAGCGCCGCGAACGGTCAGGCGGGCCAGACGAACCACTGCGCCGCCAAGGCGGGGGTCGAAGGGTTCACCCGGGCCCTCGCACGCGAAAGCGCCGGCAAGGGCATCACCGTCAATGCCATCGCACCGGGCTATGCCGAAACGGACATGATCGGGGCGCTTCCCGACAGCATCCGCAAGCGGCTTCTTGAAAAGGTGCCGTTGTCGCGCCTTGCCGACCCGGACGAGATCGGCCGCTGCGTGCGATTTCTCGCCTCGGACGACGCGGGCTTCATCACCGGCGCGACACTGCCGGTCAATGGCGGCCTGCGCATGGGATAGACCGCCCGACCGCCACGCCGGCCCCCAAACGCGATGAGGAGCATCATGCCAGACACAGGAACCGAAATCGACGACCCGAAGGCCGGCGCTGCCGCCGCCCCCCCGAAGCCGCAAGAGCAGGACCGCGGCGGGCTCGATGCCGAACCGCCCGAGATCGTGCAGACGCCGCCGTTCGAAGGGCTGGACCGCTATAGCACGAAAAGTCTCGACCGGGCGGCAAATGCCCATCTCGCGCGCTTCACGCTCGGCATCTCGCCCTACGGGTTGTCCTCGACCTTCTTCACCTGGTGGGTGCACCTGATGGGCGCGCCCGGCAAGCAGGTGCAACTGATGGAAAAGGCCGCGCGCAAGGCGATGCGCCTTGGGGTCTATGCGGGCCAGCTTGCCCGCAACCGGGATACCCCGCCCTGCATCACCCCCCTGCCCCATGACCACCGGTTCGAATATGAAGGCTGGCAGAGCTGGCCCTACAACCTCATCTACCAGGGTTTCCTTCTGAACCAGCAATGGTGGTACAACGCCGCCTGCGACATCGACGGGGTCGGTGCGCGCGAGGAACAGGTCGTGTCCTTCCTCAGCCGGCAGTTGCTCGACCTGATGTCGCCGTCGAACTTCATCGCGACGAACCCCGAAGTCGCGCAGATGACCTTGCGCGAAGGCGGCGCGAACCTCGTGCGCGGCTTCCACAACTTCCTCGAAGACTGGGAACGCGCGATATCGGGCAAGCTGCCCGTCGGGACCGAAGACTATCTGCCGGGGCGCGATGTGGCCACGACACCGGGCAAGGTGGTGTTCCGCAACCGTCTTCTCGAACTGATCCAGTATGCTCCGACGAGACGGAAGGTGAAGCCCGAGCCGATCCTGATCGTGCCGGCCTGGATCATGAAATACTACATCCTCGATCTCAGCCCGCACAATTCGCTGGTCCGCTATCTGGTGGATCAGGGCTTCACCGTCTTCATGATCTCCTGGCGCAACCCGACCTCCGAAGACCGCGACAAGGGGATGGACGATTATTTCGACGCCGTGGCCGAGGCGATGGACGCCATCGGCGCGATCGTGCCCGGTGACCGGATGCACGGCGTCGGCTATTGTCTCGGCGGAACGCTGATGGCGGCGAAGGCCGCGCAGTTGGCCCGCGACGGCGACAAGCGGCTCGCCACGCTGACGCTCTTCGCCACGCAGACCGATTTCGAGGAACCCGGCGAATTGCAGCTTTTCGTCAGCGAAAGCGAAGTCGCCTTCCTCGAGAACATGATGTGGGATCAAGGCTATCTCGACACCAAGCAGATGGCGGGGGCGTTCCAGCTCCTGCGTTCGGCCGACCTGATCTGGTCGCGCTACATCCACGAATACCTGATGGGCCGCAGGCAGGAGATGTTCGATCTCATGGCCTGGAACGCCGACGCGACGCGCATGCCCTACCGGATGCACAGCGAATACCTGCGCCGGATCTTTCTGGGCAACGAACTGGCCGAAGGCACCTATCGCATGGGGGGAAAGCCCGTATCGGTCAACGACATCGACGTGCCGGTCTTCTGCGTCTCGACGACGTCGGACCATGTCGCCCCGTGGCAATCCGTCTACAAGCTGCACCTGCTGGCCGACACGACCGTCACCTTCGTGCTGACAAGCGGCGGGCATAATGCCGGGATCGTCAGCGAACCGGGCCACGAGGGGCGCGCCTTCCACATTCGGACGACCGCAGAAGACGAACCCTATTCCTCGCCGGAAGACTGGCTGGCGGCGGCCGAGAACCGCGAGGGGTCCTGGTGGCCCGCGCTGGTGGAGTGGCTGGGCGAACGGTCGGGCGAGGAGGTGCCGCCACCTGGGATTGGCACCGCAAAGGCCCCGTATCAGGCAACCGCCGATGCGCCGGGGTCCTATGTCTTCCAGCGCTGACGCGATGCGCGCGGCCCTTGCCGCTCGGGGAGCGGCTCTTCCTTCGGCCGGTGCGCGGCCTCGAACCCGGAGACGATGTCGAGCAATTCGCGCGTGATCGTTTCCTGCCGCTTGCGGCGATAGGCGGAGGTCAGGTCGGCGCGGCGCGCCTCGATGTTGCGCTCGGCGTTCTGCATCGCGGCCAGGCGGGTGGCATGTTCGCTCGCCAGCGCCTCGGCAAGTGCGCGGTAAAGCACGACAAAGATCCGCTGGCGCACCAGCCAGAACAGCAGGCGCTCCGGGTCCGCGCGGAAGAACGGCAGGCCCCGGCCCGGCCATCCGTCCCGCAGGAGCGTCTCCAGATGATCTGCCGGCATGGGAAGAAGCTGCCGTTCGACCGGCACGGCCCGCATGCGGCCTTCGCGACGATTGTGAATGACACTGACCCGCCCGACCCCAGCGCTGCGGGTCCAGTCCTCGATCCCGACGATGACCGACAGGACGAGGGGGCGCAGGCCGCCCACAGATCCCGGCTGCAGGAACCGCTGAGAGGCAGGGTGACCCAACGCCCCCAGCCGCGCCGCGGCCCGGGCGCCGATGACGGCCAGAACGGCGGTGTCCGCACCGATGCGCGCGGCCGCCTGGCGGGCCACGATTTCGTTGTAGCGCCCGCACAGCCCGCGATCGGACCCGATCACGATCAGGGCTTCGCCATGGGCGGGGCCACCGATGCCACCCGGCAGGGACAGACCCCGCGCCCGGCGCTCTGCAAGAAGGGCTGTCAGGCCCAGATCGATGGTCGTCTCGTAGCCCGACATGGCGGCTTCGGCCCGCTCATACTGGCGGATGCTGACGGCCGAGAGGGATTTCATCATGCGCACGATGGAGCGGATGTCGCCCGTCGTCCTGAGCATCTCCGACAGGGTTTCAAGCGTCTCCATCATCCTGCCTCAGTCAGCACCGCGCGCATGGCGTCGATCAATCTCTGTCGGAGGTCGTCTGTCAGGGGTTCGCCCGCCGCGATCCCGTCGGCCAGATCGGTCAGGTCTTCGCGCAGGGCGCGGCGCAGCTTCGCTTCCGCTTCGGGGATGTCTCGCAGGTCCAGATCGTCCAGAAGCCCTTCCGTCGCCGCCAGCAGCACGGCGATCTGTTCGGGAACGCTCATGTGATCCTGTTCGGACTGGGTCAGCACCGCGCGCACGCGCCGCCCGCGCGTCAGCCGTGCCTGCGTGTCCTCGTCAAGCTGGGTGCCGAAGCGGGCAAAGCTTTCCAGCTCTTCGAACTGCGAATAGCTGAGCCGCAGATTGCCCGCCACGGCCCGGAACGCGGGCAGTTGCGCCTTGCCCCCCACCCGGCTGACCGAGGTGCCGATGTCGATGGCGGGCAGGTGCCCCTTCTCGAACAGGTCGGGCGACAGGTAGATCTGCCCGTCGGTGATCGAGATGAGATTGGTCGGAATGAAGGCCGAGATGTTCTGGGCCTGCGTCTCGATCACCGGCAACGCGGTCAGCGATCCGCCGCCATGTTCCGCACGCAGATGTGTCGCGCGTTCCAAAAGCCGCGAATGGATGTAGAAGATGTCGCCCGGATAGGCCTCGCGGCCCGGCGGGCGGCGCAGAAGCAGCGACAATTCCCGGTAGGCGCGGGCATGGCGGGTCAGATCGTCATAGACGATCAGCACATCGCGGCCCTTGGCCATGAAGTATTCGGCCATGCTGGTGGCGGCATAGGGCGCGATGAATTGCAGCCCCGGCGCGTCGTCGCCCCCCGCGACCACCACGATGGTTCGCCCGAGCGCACCGGCGCGGCGCAGGTCGGCCATCACGCGCGCCACCGAAGAGGCGCGCTGCCCGATCGCGCAATAGACCGAGATCACGCCGCTGTCCTTCTGGTTCAGGATGGCATCGACGGCGATGGCGGTCTTGCCGGTCTGCCGGTCGCCCACGATCAGTTCGCGCTGCCCCCGCCCGATGGGAATGGCGGCGTCCACCGCCTTGATCCCGGTCTGGAGCGGCACCTCGACCGGATCGCGGTGCATGATCGGCGGCGCGGGGCGCTCCACCGGCAGGCGCATCTCCGCGTCGATCCGGTCGCCGCCGTCGATCGGGCGGCCAAGCGCGTCCACGATCCGGCCCAGAAGCGCCTCGCCCACCGGCACGTCGGCGACGCGCCCCGTGCGCCGCAGCCGGTCGCCCGGGCGCAGCCCGTCGGTGCCACCCAGCACGATCACGCCGACCTGATGGCGGCCAAGGCTCGACGCGAGCCCGACAACACCGTTCGAGAACTGCACCAGTTCGTCCGCGTGCAGATCGCTGAAGCCCGCCACTTGCGCGACGCCGTTGCCCACCGACAGGATCCGCGCCAGCTCGGCCGTGTCCACATCGGGACGGACCGTCTTCAGCGCATGGTCGAGCGGCGCGAAGACCT
>CAZNMV010000066.1:0-11427 GCA_964573835.1 uncultured Aestuariivita sp.
GTCCGTTCAACCTGCTCTACTGGCATTTCCTGACCCGCCACCGCGACCGCTTCGCCGCCAACCCCCGCATGGCGCAGATGTACCGCACATGGGACAGGATGAAGGAAGACCACCGCGACACGGTGATCTCGGACGCCGAAGACCTGCTCGCCCGCCTCGACAAGGGCGAGGTGATCTAGCTTTCCTTCCACTGGATCAGCCGTTCGATCGGCGCGAAATCGTCGGTCAGGATCAGGTCGCTTTCCTCGCGCAGCCGCTCCAGAAAGCCCGCCGACATCCGGCCATAGCGGCGCGGCGACGGCGACAGCGCCTCGAAAGCGGAAAAATCGGTGGGCGTATCGGCCCCGCGCACGATGAAGATCATGCGTTCCCCGTCTGCATAGGGTCGCGCCTCGGTCCAGACCTCGACCACAGGGAACACGGTTTCCAGCGTGCGGAAAATCGCGCCCAGCGCGCGGTAATGCCCGGCATGGTCGATGACGTTCATCAGATAGACGCCATCTGGCGTCATCCGGTCGCGCACCATCCCGAAGAACTCCGCCGTCACCAGATGGACGGGAATCGCGATGTCGGTAAAGGCATCGCCCAGGATCACGTCGAAAAGATCGCTGCGCCGGGCCAGCGCCACGCGCGCGTCCGCCGCGGTGACTTCGGCGGTCGCCGGGTCGAACCAGAACTCCTCCTCCGCCACGCGGGTCACTTCGGGGTCGATCTCGGACACGACCATGTCGGGGCGCGGATCAAGGAAGGACCACGCCCGCGGTATGGTGAACGATCCGCCGCCGATGACGAAGACCCGCGCCTCGCGCCCTTCGAAATGCGCGCGGCCCAGATGATCCATCATCGCACCGTGATCGGTGAACATGACCTGCGCGGCATCCCGCGCCGTGATCCCATGCGCCAGATGATCCAGCACCATCAGGTTCACGGGCGACGAGGGCGAGGCCGCCACATCGATCACCCGGATGCAGAAATAGCGGCTTTCAGTATCGCAAGGGTCCGCCCGCGTCACCGAAAGCCCCGCCACCGCCAGCGGCAGCGCCATCGACAAAAGCACGACAGGCCGCAACGCCTGCACCTTCGCCATCCAGAAAAAGATCAGCGCCAGCACCAGATAGACCACCGTCACGATGGCCAGCGACAGGGTCGATCCGAACCACGCGATCATCACGAAGCCCGCTGCCAGCGTGCCGAGGATCGCGCCGAAGGCACCGGACGCGAACATCGCCCCCAGCGTGCGCCCGGATTTCGACGGATCGACCTTCGCACCGATCTCGGCCATGACCGGGGCAGGAATGCCCGCGAAGAAGGACGGCATGAAAAAGGCCAGCGTCGTCAGGATCACGATGACGGCGATGGAACTGTCAAACACCTCCATCACCGGCGCCGACCCCCAGCGCAAGAGGAACACCGCCGCCGCCGTGGTCAGGGCCGCGCCCAGCATCGACCAGCCTGTGATCGCCAGCGCGCGGTCGGCCGGTTTCTCGGCGATGCGCCCGCCCAGCCAGTGCCCGGCGGAAAAGCCCGCCAGCACCACCGCGATCACGGATGTCCAGGTATAGACCGACATGCCGACATAAGGTGCCAGCATCCGGCCCGCGACGATTTCGACGGTCAGGCTGGCCGCAGCGACGGCGGCCTGCATGACGATCATCAGACGGATCATTGCATCAGGTTTCATGGTCCTTTCATGCGCGATCCGGCGCGGCACGAAAAGAAAAATCTGAATATGTTCAGAAGAGGTAGATGACCCGCCACTCGGCGGTCAGGGCGGGCTTGTCCTGCCCTTCGATCTCCACCGTCACCGACAGAAGCGCCGAGAGCCGCGCGCCCTGATCTTCGGCCCCGCTGAGGACGAACCGCGCGCGGATGCGGCTGCCCGCCCGCACGGGCGCGACGAAGCGCACCTTTTCGAAGCCGTAATTGACCGATGCCGTCATCCCGTCGAGCCGCGGCAGCACCTCGTAGGACATCGCCGCCAGCATCGACAGCGTCAGATACCCATGCGCCACCGTGCCGCCGAAGGGCGTCTCGGCTGCTGCGCGCACGGGGTCGAGATGGATGAACTGCCGGTCCTCCGTCACCTCGGCGAAGGCGTCGATGCGCGCCTGATCGATCAGGTACCAGTCAGACGTGCCAAGCTCTTCCCCGATCCGGGCCAGGAACGCGGCGCGGGTCGACGGCGTGCGGAAAGGGTTGTCCATGCTGCGGCGCTCCTCCTGCCGGTGCGGGGCGGCGACCAGATCCCTTAAGAAATGGTTACACCGCCTCTGCAAGTCCTTGATTTTGCTGGGGTGGAAAAGCACCCCATGGTGGGACGTCCCCTCAGACCGCCGCCTTGCGGCTTTCTTCCAGATAGATTTCCCGCAGCCGCGGCGCGACCCGCCCCGGCGTGCCGTCGCCCAGGCTCACCCCGTCGATCTCCACCACCGGCATCACGAAGGTGGAAGCGGATGTGATGAAGGCCTCGTCCGCCGCCTTCGCCTCGTCGAGGGTGAAGTTCCTCTCCTCCACCTCCATCTGCGCCTCGCGGGCGAACCGCAGCACGGCGGCGCGGGTGATCCCGTGCAGGATGTCGTTCGACAGCGCCCGCGTGATGATCTTGTTGCCCTTCACGATATAGGCGTTGTTCGAGGTGCCTTCCGTCACGAACCCGTCCTGCACCATCCAGGCATCGTCCGCGCCCGCCTTCTTCGCCATCATCTTTCCCATCGACGGATACAGAAGCTGCACCGTCTTGATGTCGCGGCGGCCCCAGCGGATATCCTCGATGGAAATGACGCGCATCCCCTTCTTCGCCGCCGGACTGTCCGCCAGACCGGGCTTGTTCTGCGTGAACATCACCACCGTCGGCGCGGTCGTCTCGGGATCGGGAAACACGAAATCCCGGTCCCCCGGCGCGCCGCGCGTGATCTGGAGATAGATCATCCCCTCGTCGATCCCGTTGAGCCGCACCAGTTCACGATGCGCCTCAAGCAGCGCCTCCTTCGACATCGGGGTCTTCATGTCCAGCTCGCGCAAGGACCGTTCCAGCCGCACGGCATGACCGTCGAAATCGATCAGCTTGCCGTCCAGAACGCTCGTCACCTCATAGACGCCATCGGCCATGAGGAAGCCCCGGTCGAAGATCGACACCTTCGCCTCGGTCTCGGGCAGGTAGTCTCCGTTCACATAGACAATACGCATGAGCCTTCTCTCCTATCCCCAGAGACCGGCCTCGGGCGGATGCACCCCGGCCGCGTCGTAATGCAGCGGTCGGTCGCGGTCTTCGGCCAGAAGAAGCGGCCCGTCAAGATCCACCACCTCGGCCCCCTGCGCGACCAGAACGGCGGGCGCCATCGCAAGCGACGATCCCACCATGCAGCCCACCATGACCTTGTATCCTTCCGCCCGCGCCGCATCGCGCAGCGCCAGCGCCTCGGTCAGCCCGCCGGTCTTGTCGAGCTTGATGTTGACCATGTCGTACTTGCCGCGCAGGTCGGGCAGCGACGCGCGGTCATGGCAGCTCTCATCCGCGCAGACCGGAAGCGGCCGCTCGATTTCCGCCAGCATCCCGTCCTGCCCGGCGGGCATCGGCTGCTCCACCAGGGCCACGCCCAGCCGCACCAGATGCGGGGCGAGATCGGAATAGACCTCGGCCGACCAGCCTTCGTTCGCATCCACGATGATCGTCGCCTCCGGCGCGCCCGCACGCACCGCCTCGACACGCGGCATGTCGTCGGGCGTGCCGAGCTTGATCTTCAGAAGCGGGCGATGCGCGTTCTTCGCCGCCTGCGCCCGCATCGCCTCCGGCGTGTCGAGCGACAGCGTATAGGCCGTGATCATCGGCCCCGGCGCGGGCAGACCCGCCAGCTCCCACACGCGGCGCCCCGCGCGCTTGGCCTCCCAGTCCCAGAGCGCGCAGTCGACCGCATTGCGCGCCGCCCCCGGCGGCAGAAGGTCCTGCAACGTCTCCCGCGTCACGTCCGCAGGCAACCCGGCGATCTCGGCCTCGACACTCTCCAGCGTCTCGCCATAGCGGGCGTAAGGAACACATTCGCCCCGCCCGGTCACGCCACCCGCACTCACATGCGCCGTCAGGACCTTGGCCTCGGTGCGCGACCCCCGGCTGATCGTGAACACCTGCGCCAGACGGTAAATGTCACGCGTCACGTCGATCTGCATCGCGGCCTTCCTCATTCACTTTGCCCAAAAAACTCCCCCCGGAGGGTCGCTTTCCCAAGGGCGCTTACGTCAGCGCCTCGAGCGCATCGACCAGCTTCTCCGCCCCGAAGCGGAACGGATCGGTCGCGGGCAGGCCGAGACGCGCCTCCACATCGGCGAGATAGGCGCGCGCCTCGTCCTCGGCCATGTGCTGGGTGTTGATGGAATAGCCCACCACCACGCAGGCCGGGTTCGCCACATGCGCCATCGCCAGCGCCGCGTCGCGCACCGCTTCGAGCGTGGGCAGACGATAGCCCGGCAGGCCCCGCATATGGGCGCGCTTGGGTTCGTGACAAACGACCAGCGCGTCCGGCTGACCACCATGGATCAAGGCCAGCGTCACGCCGGAATAACTGACATGGAACAGGCTCCCCTGTCCTTCGATCAGGTCCCAGTGGTCGGGGTCGTTGTCGGGCGTCAGCCATTCGATCGACCCGGCCATGAAATCGGCGATCACGGCGTCAAGCGGCACGCCATTCCCGGTGATCAGGATGCCCGTCTGCCCGGTGGCGCGGAAGGAACACTTCATGCCGCGCGCCCGCATCTCGCGGTCCATGCAAAGCGCGGTATACATCTTGCCCACCGAACAATCGGTGCCCACGGCAAGACAGCGCTTGCCCGTGCGCTTGACCCCGTTGGCGATCGGATACTGGACGGACGGCACCCGCACATCATGCAGCTTGCGTCCCGTGGCCTGCGCCACGGCGACGAGATCGGCTTCGTCCCGCAGCAGGTTGTGCAGGCCGCTGGCCAGGTCGAAGCCTTCTTCCAGCGCGGTCACCAGCACCTTCTTCCAGGCCTGGCTGATCACGCCGCCGCGGTTCGCCACGCCGATGACCAGCGTCCTGACGCCCGCGGCCTTGGCTTCGGCCAGCGTCATGTCGGGCAGGCCCATGTCGGCGTTGCATCCTTCCATCCGGAACTGGCCGATGGCGTTTTCGGGACGCCAGTCCTTGATCCCTTGCGCGACCTTCGCCGCCAGGCCGTCAGGCGCGTCGCCCAGGAAGAGAAGATAGGGGGTCTCGATCATGTTTGCGCTCCAGGTCTTGTCCGATCCGACCATAGCGGCGGGCCGGCCAAAGATATCGCGTTTTTTGTCGCGCATCGGCGGGTCATCTGCAAAATCCTGCGGAGTTGGCGGCCATGTGTCGAAGAAACATGCGCAAAGGCCCGATTTCGGGCCCTGCATCACCAGATCGGCAGGGTCGGGATCGTGAGCGACTCGTGCACGAACTCCATCAGTTCGGCGATGGGGATCAGGCTGAGGAAGACCAGCGCATCCATCAGGTTGCGCCGCAAGGTGGCGACATTGAAGGTGGCCTCCTGCGGCGTGGAAAAACCCGACAGGCGCGGCAGAATGCGCGGCACCCGCGCGGCATATTCGTCATATGACGCGCCGAATTCCGATCGCAGGAACGCTTCTTCCCGGGCCGCCGTCGCCGACAGGATCAGGAACACGACGAGGCCCAGAACCGCCGTCAGCACGACACTGCCCAGCATCAGTCCGAAGCCGATCGTTCCGATGGTCGAGAACAGATAGAGCGGATGGCGACAGACCGAATAGGGTCCGTCCTGCATGATCCGGGCATTCTTGCGGCCGCCGATGTAGAGGATCGCCCAGAACCGGCCGAGAACACCCGCGATGATCAGCGTCAGGCCCAGAACCTCGAGGATGTCGAACAGCCATTCCGGGTGCAGCCAGGCCGACCGCGTGAACACGATCAGCGGCACTGCCGCAAGGAAGAACAGGCGCAGTGCAGCAATGCGCAAACGCTGGTCGAAGGGTTTGACCTCGCTGAGCGCCATGGTCCATTTCCTCCGGCGTCTTCGGGTCAAGGGCTTACGACCACCCCTCGTGCGCCGCAACGCCGAATTTGGCGGCAAGGCCATTTTCCGCCCGCCGCCAGCGGGTCGGCGAAGCGGTCATCGGGTGGACTTGGCGTCGCATCGGAATGCTGCAACGCAGAAACTTCTTGCGTGAAGATCGTTAATTTCATACGTGAATGCCGAGAAAATATGCAGTTATCCCAAAGTCCGGACCCAAGACCCATGAGCTTCCGCATTCAGCCGACACCGCCCGCCCGCCCGAACCGCTGCCAGTTGTTCGGTCCCGGTTCGCGCCCCGCGATCTTCGGCAAGATGGCGGCATCAGAGGCGGATGTGGTGAACATTGATCTCGAGGATTCGGTGGCCCCCTCGGACAAGGACAGCGCGCGCCGCAACGTGATCGAGGCGATCGGCGGCATGGACTGGGGCACCAAGACGCTCAGCGTGCGGATCAACGGGCTCGACACGCCGTGGTGGTACCGCGATGTGGTGGACCTGCTCGAACAGGCCTCGGACCGGCTCGACCTGATCATGATCCCGAAGGTGGGCTGCGCCGCCGATCTCTATGCGGTCGACGCGCTCGTCACGGCGGTCGAGGCTGCGAAGGGCCGCAGCAAGAAGATCGGCTTCGAAGTCATCATCGAAAGCGCCGCCGGCATCAGCCATGTGGAAGAGATCGCCGCCGCCACCCCCCGCCTGCAGGCGATGAGCCTTGGCGCCGCCGATTTCGCGGCATCGATGGGCATGCAGACCACCGGCATCGGTGGCACGCAGGCCGATTACTACATGCTGCACGAAGGCGCGCGCTACTGGGCCGATCCCTGGCACTGGGCGCAGGCCGCCATCGTCGCCGCCTGCCGCACCCATGGCGTGCTGCCGGTGGACGGGCCCTTCGGCGATTTCAGCGATGACGAAGGTTTCCGCGCGCAGGCGCGGCGGTCGGCCACGCTGGGCATGGTCGGCAAATGGGCGATCCACCCCAAGCAGGTGGCGCTTGCCAACGAAGTCTTCACGCCGTCCGACGCCGCCGTGACCGAGGCGCGCGAGATCCTCGCCGCGATGGAAGCGGCCAAGGCGAATGGCGAAGGCGCGACCGTCTACAAGGGCCGCCTTGTCGACATAGCCTCCATCAAACAGGCCGAGGTGATCGTCCGCCAGGCCGAGATGATCTCGAAACGGTGACGCGGCCGCGCCCCATACTCTTTCATACCGCCGACACGCATCGGGGCACCTTCGATGCGCTGGCCCCTGACGCCGGATTGACCCATGTGGTGCGCCCTGACTGGCTGGCGCGCGCGCAGTCCGGCATGACACCGGACCTCGAGGCCGAGATCGTCGCCACGATCCTTGCCGCCGAGGGCCCGACGCTGTGCACCTGTTCCACCATCGGGCCCGCCGCCGAAAAGGCGGGTGCCTTGCGCATCGACTGGCCGATGATGCAGGTGGCGGCGCGGCTGGGCGGGCCGGTCCTCATGGCCTATGCGCTGGAAAGCACCCGCGCACCCTCCCGCGCGCTTCTGGAACGCGCCTATGCCGAAGCGGGCAAAGCGGCCGATATCACGCTTCTCGATCTCACCGATCTCTGGCCGCTCTGCATCGGCGGCAAGCCCGGCGATTTCGCCGACGCGATTGCCGCGAGGCTGGCGGTGGCGCTGGCCGGGGGCGATTTTGCCTGCGCGGTGCTGGCCCAGGCCTCGATGGCCGCTGCTGCCGGGCGCACCCAGACGCGCGTGCCGGTCCTGACCTCGCCCGAACTGGCCTTGCGCGCGCTTTTGTCCTGAGACGTCAGGCGCGCAGGTCCTTGGGGCTGCCCATCACCACGTAGGACGTGATCGAATTGACATGGGGCACGGTGCCCAGCACCTCGGTGTGGAAGGCCTTGTAGGCGGCAAGGTCGGCGCATTCCACCCGCAGGAAGTATTCGATGGTGCCGGTGATGTTGTGGCATTCCACCACTTCCGCCGCCCGCGCCATGGCCCGTTCGAAGCGTTCCTGCGCGACCTTCGTGTGTTCGTTCAGGCCGACACCCACGAAAGCGACAAAACCGATGCCACGCGCCTCGGGGCTGAGCACGGCACGATATCCCGTGATCACGCCCGCACGTTCAAGATCCTGCACCCGGCGCAGGCAGGCCGAAGGCGAAAGACCGACGCGGTCGGCCAGATCGAGGTTGCTGATCCGCCCGTCGCGCGAGAGTTCGCGCAATATCCTGTCGTTTATGTCGTCGATCTTCGGCATGGATTGCAGAAATACCCCGCAGGCACATCAGAACGCAACCTTTTGCGGCGTCGCACGCATCATCCTGCGCGGCATGACACATGACCTTCTGCTTGCGCTTGTCGCCTTTGCCTTCGTCTCGTCGATCACGCCGGGGCCGAACAACCTGATGCTGCTGGCCTCGGGGGCGAATTTCGGGTTCCGCCGGACGATTCCGCACATGCTGGGCATCGGGATCGGGCACATGGTCATGGTCTTCCTGCTGGGTGCCGGGCTGATCCGGGTCTTCGACACCTGGCCTGTCACGCATGACGTGCTGAAGACGGTCAGCATCGCCTATCTTCTCTGGCTGGCCTGGAAGATCGCCACCGCCGCGCCGGTCCGGCAGGGCGAGGGGACGGGCCGCCCCTTTACCTTCCTTCAGGCCGCCGCCTTCCAGTGGGTCAACCCCAAGGCCTGGACCATGGCCCTGACCGCCATCGCCGCCTATGCGCCCGACCGCAGCCTCGAAGCGATCGGCCTCGTCGCGCTGATCTTCGGTGCGGTCAACATTCCCTCGGTCAGCACATGGACGGTGCTGGGCCAGCAGATGGCGCGCCTCCTGCGGTCGCCCCGGCATCTGACCGCCTTCAACTGGACGATGGCGGGGCTGCTGGTGCTGTCGCTCTGGCCCGTGCTTTTCCCCTGACGCCATTGCATCCACGCCGCGCCCCGGCCATATAGGCCGGGCCGACTGCGGAGGGTGCGATGACCCAATACCTCGACTTCGAGAAACCCCTGGCCGAGATCGAAGGCAAGGCCGAGGAACTGCGCGCGCTGGCCCGCCGGAACGAAGAGATGGACGTCGCCGACGAGGCCAAGGCGCTCGACGCCAAGGCGGCGAAGATGCTTCAGGATCTCTACAAGGACCTGACGCCCTGGCGGAAATGCCAGGTGGCGCGCCACCCGGACCGGCCGCATTGCCGCGACTATATCGAGGCGCTCTTCACCGAATACACGCCGCTTGCCGGTGACCGGAACTTCGCCGACGACCATGCCGTGATGGGCGGCCTTGCCCGGTTCAACGACCGCCCCGTGATGGTCATCGGGCACGAGAAGGGCAACGACACCAAGTCGCGGATCGAACGCAATTTCGGCATGGCGCGCCCCGAGGGATACCGCAAGGCGGTGCGCCTGATGGACATGGCGCACCGCTTCGGCCTGCCGGTCATCACGCTGGTGGACACGCCGGGTGCCTATCCCGGCAAGGGGGCCGAGGAACGCGGCCAGTCCGAAGCCATCGCCAAGTCGACAGAGATGTGCCTGAAGATCGGCGTGCCGCTGGTGTCCGTCGTGATCGGCGAAGGCGGATCGGGGGGTGCCGTGGCCTTCGCCACCGCGAACCGCGTCGCGATGCTGGAACATTCGGTCTATTCGGTCATCAGCCCCGAAGGCTGCGCCTCGATCCTGTGGAAAGACGCCGAGAAGATGCGCGAGGCCGCCGAGGCGCTGCGCCTGACCGCGCAGGACCTCAAGAAACTGGGTGTCATCGACCGGATCATCCCCGAACCCACGGGCGGCGCGCACCGCGACCGCAAGAAGACGATCTCGGCGGTGGGTGCGGCCATCGAAGGCATGCTGCAGGACCTCAAGGGTCTCAAGCCCCGGCAGCTGATCACGGACCGCCGGCAGAAATTCCTCGACATGGGCCAGAAGGGGCTTGCCGCCTGATTGACGCGTGGCGGCGCGCAGCCTTAGCCTGACGCAAAGCGCGAAAGGCACACCATGTCTGACCAGGTCGATTCCGTCGATATCGCCCCTCTCTTCGGCCCCGTGGGCCCCGCGCGCGCGGCGGCAGATGCCGCGCTCTGGGCCGCGTTCCGGCGGACCGGGGCGGTGGTGATCCACAACTATCCCGACGCCGATCAGGTGGATGCCCGCGCGCGGATCATGCTGGGGCTGTTCGATGCGCCGCTTGACGTGCGCGCGCCGCTTTTCTCGCGGCTGGTCGAGCCGGGCAATGCCTACTGGTATCGCGGCTATCACCCGCGCACGCCCGACCGCCTGCTGCAGAACGACTTCTACGACATGGGCCCCCGGCAGCCCGTCTCCGGCCCCGACCTGCGGGGGATTGATCTGTTCTGCGAACCCACGCCCTTGCCCGACGCGCAGGCCCTGCCCGGCTGGGCCGAGGCGATGCACGGCTACTACGATCACATGAACATGGTCTCGCAGGCGATGATCCGCTCGATCGGGCGCAGCGCGGGCTTCGACGACACCGTGATCCGCGCCCGTTTCGATGGGGAGCATTCGACGCTGCGGCTGCTGGACTACCAGCCCGGGGCGAAGAGCCCGGTTCAGGGCGAAGACGGCGCGGCGCTGTCGGCGGGCAGCCACACCGATGCATCGGGCCTGTCGCTTCTGTGGCAGGCGGCGCCGGGGCTTCAGGCGAAGGGGCCGGACGGTGTCTTCCGCGACATCCCCATGGTACCCAACGCGATCTCCGTCCACGTGGGCGACGTGATGACCCGGCTCACCGGCGGGATCGTGCCCGCCACCCCGCACCGCGTCCTGTCGAGCGACCGCCCGCGCCGGTCGATCGGGTTCTTCCTCGAACCCGCGCTGACCGCGCCGGTCACCGCCGCGAAGGACACGCGCGACCCCGTTCCGCCGGAAGATACCTATGGCTGGCAGCTGATCGACACCTTCGCGAAGCGCCCGCACTGGGCCGAGGTCATGGCGCAGCAGACCGCCTGACGCCTCAGGTCGCCAGCATCCGCAGGCCCTGCGTCACGTCCGACCGCACCGCAAGCCGCAGGCCCGGTTCATCCCCCGCCTTCAGCGCGGCGATGATCAGGCGGTGATATTGCGGCGGATCGGTGCGCCGCAGCCGCCCATAGAGCGCACGCATGGTCGGGCCCAGCTGCAGCCAGACGGTTTCCGCCATGGCCAGCATCGCGGGCGCCTGCGCGCGCAGATACAGCGTGCGGTGGAATTCGAGGTTCGTGCGGATGTATTGGACCGCATCGCGCTGGGCGACGGCCTCGCCCACGTTCGTATTGATCGTCTGCAGCCGGTCGATCAGCGCCATGTGGGCGCGGGGCAGGGCGCGGCTGGCCAGTTCCACCTCGATCAGCGCGCGGAGAGCGGCCAGTTCCTCGATCCGTTCGTTGGAAAGTTCCGGCGTCGACACCCGGCCCG
>CAZNMV010000067.1:0-11355 GCA_964573835.1 uncultured Aestuariivita sp.
GTAGGTCCTGCGCCCGCTGTTGCTCGAAGCATTTTTGAGCCCTACTGCCGTGTAGAGGTCCAGAAACCGCTGGCACATGGTTGAATTGGCCCCCGTTTCGACCGGACACTTGGGCATAACCATGGAGGCTTCGGCCTATGCCTGAGCACGTGCTTATGTCTGAGATAGAGATCATCACTGATGGTGGCCGTCGGCGCCGCTGGACTGCCGCGGAGAAGCTGATTGATCGGCGCTAGGTCAGACCATCCGCGACCGAGCGCAGAACCGATATCAAGGCCTGCCGGTCCATGTCGATCGTCTTCGACAGTCGCGCGAGATGCTGGCGGCCCTTGACCTCCATGCGCGCCTGTTTCGCGCGCCCCGCCTCGGTGACGCTGCTGACATAGTTCCGGCGGTCGTGATCCAGCCGCGTGCGCTCGATCAATCCGTGGTCTTCCATGTAACGCAGGGCCTTCGTCACGCTGGACTTGTCCCGGCGGGCCGCGCGGCCCAGTTCGGTCTGGTTGATCCCGGGATTGCGCACGATCAGGGTGAGGATTGTGAAATATCCCGGCGGCATTGCATCCTCGCCAAGGATCGAGACGAAATCTCCATAGGCCGCCTCATAGGCCGCGCGCAGATGCATGCCGACGAATTCCGACAAGATCCCATAGTCGACCGGGTCCTGCCGTGTCTCAGCCAGCTCGGGACTGTGCCAGACCATTGTTCTCATCCCTTGTTCTGCCCCGCCGACAAGGGCCGTTTGGCGATCTCGCGCAGCGCGTCGCGGTCGATGTCGAAGCCCAGGCCCGGGCGATCGGGTAGGGCAAGGGTTTCGCCCTCTGCCTCGGGCAGGCCCGAGAAGATCGCGCGGCACATGGAGACCGCGGCGAGGTGCCATTCGACCAGTCCGCCATTGGCCACGCCGCCATGCAGGTGCATGTTGTGGAACGGGAAGGCTCCTCCGTTCGCAAGGACGATGTTGCGCGCCTGCGCCATGCCCGCCACCTTTGCCGCCGCCGTCAATCCGCCGCAGATTACAGCGTTGGGCTGAACGATGTCGAGGGCGTCCGCGGCCATCAGCGCCTCGAACCTGTGCAGTTGTCCCTCGTTCTGGCCGGCCGCGACCCGAAGGCCCGTGGCGCGGCGGAGCGCGGCCATCTTCGCAGGGTCGTTGTCGCGGACCGGCTCCTCGAAGAACGCGATGTCGGCGTCGCGCAGCCGTTCGGCCAGCCAGGTCGCCGACACCGGGTCCAGGCTGCAATTGGCGTCGATATAGAGCTGTGCCTCGGGCCCGATCGCCTCGCGGACGCGGAAGACGCGGGCGATGTCCTCGGCGAGGATCGCGTGCAGATCGGCCCCCTCGTTGCGCTTGGCCAGCGCGTGATGGCCGACCACCATCTTGAAGCGGGTGACGCCCTGTGCCTTCAGGTGGCGCGCCGCGTCATCCAGCTGATCGCGGTCGAAGGATCCGAATCCGAAGGTCGTATAAAGGGGCACCGTGCTGCGCGCGCCGCCGAGGAGCTGCCAGCAGGGCAGGCCCGCGCGCTGGCCCAGGATGTCCCACAACGCAAGGTCGACGGCCGAGGCCGCGTGGCCGGAATATCCGGTCTGCCCGCGCGGCGACATCAGCCAGTAGAGTTTCTCGGCGATGTACTCGCGGCGCAGGGGATCGTCGCCCAGGATCGCGGGCTTCACCAGATAGCTCAGCGCGGCCGCCACCGCTTCCTCGTCCGTGATCGAGGTGAAGCCATGGCCGGTCAGGCCGTCCGAGGTCCGGATTTCGACCAGAACGCATCCCAGCGATGTGCTGGCAGAGACCGGCCCGACCGTCAGGTCGATCGGAATGTTGAGAGGATGGACGACGATGTCTTCAATCTTGGCTTTCAAGGGGCCTCCTGCCTTCCCGGATTCAGCTGTCTCAAGACAGTTGACTTGAAAACTTTCTACATCAAGAATATTTTTCACAAACAATCTTAACGGGAGGGTTCCATGCGTAACCTGATCCTGGCGCTTGCCGCGGTCCCGCTTATGGCGGGTGCGGTCTGGGCGCAGTCCTTTCCTGACCGGCCGGTGACGCTGGTCGTCGGCTTCTCGCCCGGTGGCGGCATGGATACGCTTGGCCGGATGGTGGCCGAGCGCGTGTCGCAGGAACTTGGCCAGCAGATGATCGTCGAGAACCGTCCCGGTGCCGGCGGCACGATCGCGCCCGGCTATGTCGCTGCGGCCGCGGCGGACGGCTACATCCTGTGGCTGGGCGAGACCGGTGCCCTGACCGGCCCGGTGGCGCAGCAGGACGTGGGATATGATCCGGTGGAAAGCTTCGAGCCCATCGCACAGCTGGCCGTGGCGCCCATGGCGCTGGTCGCCAACAAGGACCAGGCCGTCGCCAGCATCTCCGAGTTCGTCGATCTGGTGAAGGGCGCGCCCGGCGAATTCTTCTATGCCGCGCCCGGTGTCGGCACGGTCCAGCATCTCGCGGTGGAACTGATGAAGGCGCAGGCGGGTCTCGACATCGAGCCGGTGCAGTTCCAGGGCGGATCGCCCTCGGTCGCCGCCGTCGTGTCGGGCGAGGTGCCCTTCGCCATCGTCAGCCTGAACGCCGCGGCCTCGCAGGCCGAAGGTGGCGCGGTCAAGATTCTCGGTGTGACAACGCCCGAACCCGTCCCGGGTTTCGAAGATCTGCCGACCATCGCATCGGTCGTCCCCGGCTTCGACGGATCCGCCCGGCAATTTGTGATGGCGCCGAAGGGCACGCCGCCCGAGGTGATCGAGCGGCTTGAAGCGGCCTTCGCTGCGGCGATGGCTGACGCCGACCTGCAGGCCGCGCTCAGCGGGCGCGGGCTGCTGCCGACCTATCTCGACGCTGACGCGCTGGGTTCACAATTGCCCGGGGTCGTGAAAATCTGGTCCGAAACGGCCGCATCCGTTCTGGCGAACTGATCGCCATGCTCCGGACCGGCACCCCGGTCCGGAGCCATCAACAGAGAGAGACAAGATGACCGACCCTGTGATCGGCATGATCGTTCCGCCCGCGGCGGGTGCCGTCCCGCCCGAGGCACGGGCGCTCTATCCCGGCGGCGTGCGCTTCGTTGCAAGGGGGCTGGGCCTCGGCGCGCTGACGGTCGAGGATTACGGCATCGCGGTCGAACGCGTGTCCGAGCTGGCGCGCGGCCTGCGGGACGACGGGGCGGACGTGATTTCGCTCATGGGAACGTCGCTCAGTTTCTTTCGGGGCGGCGCCTTCAACGACGAACTGATCGAGATCATCGAGCGCGAAAGCGGCCGCCCGGCCACCACGATGTCGAACGCGATCCGCGACGCCTTGCGGGAACTGGGCGCGCGGCGCATCGCGGTCGGGACGGCCTATTCGGATGCCGTGAACGCACGGCTGCGCACCTTCCTTGAAGGCTGCGGGTTCGAGGTGGTCTCGCTCGTGGGCATGGACATGGTCGAGATCGGCGACATTCTCGCCACCCGGCCCGAGACCGTGACCGATCTGGCCATCCGCGCCGCCGAGGCGGCGACGGGTCCGTGCGATGCCACCTTCGTGTCCTGCGGCGGCTTGCCCGCCCATCATCTGGCCGCCGCGGTCGAGGATCGCATCGGCATGCCGGTGGTGGCGAGTTCCACCGCGGGGGTCTGGGGGGCCGTGCGCCTTGCCGGTCTCGATCCTGCGGCCCCGGCGCTGGGTGCGCTGTCGCGCGCGTCGGGCCGCCAGAGGACTGCCGCCCCGACATGACACGGACGACCTCCGCCGCGCCGGACCCCGCCAGACGCCGGATCGACGCGATCGAGCTGGTCGCGGGCCTTGTCGTCACCGCGATCTGCGTGGGCCTTGCCTGGGTGGCGCTGGACTATGGCGTCGGGACGACGCGGCGCATGGGCGCGGGCTTTTTCCCCGTCGCGCTGGGGGGGCTCGGCGCGCTTCTGGGATTGCTCATGGCGCTGCGTGCGGTGCTTTGGCCGATGCACAATGGCAGCACGGTCCGCCTGCGGCGACTGGTCTGCATCTCTGCGGCCTTTCTTCTCTTTGCCCTGCTGGTCGAACCGGCCGGATTGCTGGTCACCGTGCTGGTGAGCACCTTCGTCGCCTCGCTGGCCGACCCCGAGGCGCGCGCGGGCGAAAGCCTCGCGCTCGGTGCGGGATTGGCGCTGGCGGTATGGGTGATCTTCGTTCTGCTTCTCGGCCTGTCCGTGCCCGTCCTGCCCGGTGGCCGCTGATGGACCTGCTTGCAGGTCTTGCGGGCGGCTTCGCGTCGGCCCTGACGCCCGAGAACCTGCTTTACTGCCTGATCGGCGTGACCATGGGCACCTTCATCGGGGTCCTGCCCGGGCTGGGGGCGATGCTGGGCATCGCGCTCCTGCTTCCCGTCACCTATTACATGACGCCCGAGGCCGCGATCATCATGCTGGCAGGCATCTACTATGGCGGTGAATACGGCGGTTCGATCGCGGCGATCCTGATCAACGTGCCGGGCACGCCCTCTTCGGCGGTGGCGACGCTCGACGGGCACGCCATGGCGCGGCAGGGGCGGGCGGCGGTCGCACTCTTCGTCTCGGCCATGGCGTCCTTCCTCGCCGGGTCCGTCGGCATCGTCCTTATGACGTTCTTCGCGCCACTTATCGCCGGTTTCGCGCTGAGCTTCGGGTCTGTCGAATACTTCGCGGTGATGCTGCTGGGACTGGTCGGCGCGACGTCGGTGGGGCGCGGGCACCAGCTGAACGCGCTGATCGCGGTGGTGCTGGGCGTGCTGGCAGGCACCGTCGGCACAGATGTGAGCACCGGCGTCCAGCGGTTCACCTTGGGCTTTCCCGAACTTCTGACGGGCATCAGTCTGGTCGCGCTGGCCATGGGGATCTTCGGCATGGCCGAGATCGTGGTCACGGCAGAGAAACCCGTGAGCGATCCCACGAAGGGCAGGGTGCGCCTGCGCGACATGATGCCGACGCGGGACGAGGTGAGGCGGAGCTGGGCGCCCTGGCGGCGCGGCACGGTGCTTGGCGCTGTTCTGGGCGCGCTGCCCGGGACCGGCCCCACCATAGCGAGCTTCATGGCCTATTCGCTGGAAAAGCGGGTGTCGCGGACACCCGACGCCTTCGGCCAGGGGGCGGTCGAAGGGCTGGTCGCGCCCGAATCCGCCAACAATGCCGCCGCACAGACCGCCTTCATCCCGACGATGACGCTGGGCATTCCGGGAACCGCCACGATGGCGCTGATCCTCGGCGCACTGATCATCCAGGGCATCCAGCCGGGCCCGCGCATGATGGCCGAGAACGCCGATCTCTTCTGGACGCTTGTCGCCAGTTTCTGGATCGGCAACCTCTTTCTGCTGATCCTCAACATTCCGCTGGTCGGGCTTTGGGTGCGGCTTGTCAACGTGCCGTACCGGTTTCTCTTTCCCTCGATCCTGTGCCTTATCTCGGTCGGGGTCTACAGTGTCGACCTCAACCCGTTCGGCATCTGCATCGTTGTCGCGATGGGGTTTCTGGGCGTCGGCATGCGGATGGCCAACATTCCCGCCGCGCCCTTCCTGATGGGGTTCATCCTCGGCCCGCTGATGGAAGAGAACCTGCGCCGCGCGATGCTTCTGGCGCGCGGCGATGCGACCGTTTTCCTGACCTCGCCGATCTCGTTCGTCTGTCTCTCGCTGGCGGCTCTGGCCCTGATCTGGCCGCTGCTTCGGCGCCTGCGGTCGCGGAACTGACGGGCCGTCAGCGCGACCGCGTCTCTGCGCTGGACGCCCGACTTCCGATCATCCCGGTCCGCCGCGTCAGGCCGGCAGATCCTTCTGGCCCTCGGGGTCGGCCAGAACGGGTTCGGGCGCGGGCGTCTCGTCCGCGATCATGCGTGCGGCGGCGAAGGCGGCATCCCGAAAGGGCATGAGCACGAGATCCGCCCGTTCCGCCCTGAGCAGATCGACCGTGATGTCGCGATGCGCGGCAACGGCGATCTTTCCGTCGAAGCCCAGATCGCGCACCGATTTCAGAAGGGTGAAACGCGGGTCATCATGCGTGATGCCGGTGTTGTGTTCCGGCACCGCCATGACCAGCCAGTCGGCCCGGGCAATCGGCAGATGGGCCAGGAATTCCGGATCCGTCGCATCACCGAAGAGGACGTCATAGCCTTGCGCGCGCGCATGGCGGATCGCCTCGGGGCTGAAATCGACGCCCAGGATGCGCTTGCCGCTGTCACGCAAGGCCGAGGCGATGCCAAGACCGTAGCGCCCCAGACCGAACAGGATCACGTCATGCCTCTGGCCGGTGTCGGATCGGCCGTCATCTTCGGCTTTCGGATGCCTGCGTTCGAAAATGCCCAGGACCGGTTCGAACAGGGCATAAAGCCGGTGTGAATAGGTGATCATGTAGGTCGATGCGGCAATCGTCACGAGACCCACAAGCGTGACGAGGCCCATCGCCTCGTCCGCGACATGTCCGATCGTGACGCCCATCGCCATGAAAATGAGGGAGAACTCACTGATCTGCGCCACTGTCAGCCCGGCCAGAAACCCGGTGCGCTTGCGGTAGCCCATCGCCCCCATGATCACCAGAACGATCAGCGGATTGCCGATCAGCACGAAAAGCGCCAGCACGATGGCAGGCCAGACATTCGCCCCCAGAACCGACAGATCGAGCGATGCGCCCAGCCCGATGAAGAAGAACAGCAGCAGAAAATCCCGCAACGACGCGAGCCGCGCGGCGATCGCCTCGCGGTAGGGCGTCGAGGCGAGAGAGACACCCGCCAGAAGCCCCCCCAGTTCCTTGCCGAAGCCCAGATAATGCCCGACCGCCGCAAGCAGCGCCGCCCAGCCGATGGCGAAGGAGACCAGAAGTTCCGGCGCCTGAGACAGGCGGGTGACCAGCGGATTGGCGACGAAGCGGATGAAGAGCACGACGAAGACCAGCATCGCCATGCCGTAACCCAGAACCTTCAGGACCTCGGTCAGCGCATTCTCGCCTTCGGCAGCGGCCCCGCCCACGCCGATGGCCGAGAGCACGATCATGGCGACCACGACGACGATGTCCTGCACGATCAGAAAACCCAGCGCGATCCGCCCATGCAGCGCGTCGATTTCGCGTTTGTCGGACAGGAGCTTCACGATGATGATGGTCGAGGAGAAGGTCAGCGCGATCGCGACATAGAGCGCCGTCAGCGGTTCCAGCCCAAGCGCCAGCCCGATGGCAAAGCCGAAGATGGTGGTGAAGGCAACCTGCCCGAGGCCGGTGACCAGTGACACCGGCCCCAATGTGCGCACGAGGTTGAAGTCGAGCTTCAACCCCACGAGAAACAGCAAGATCGCGATGCCAAGCTCTGCCAGAAGGTCGATCTGCTGATCGGACCGCGCGATGTCGAGCGCCGAAGGACCCGCAAGGATGCCAACGGCGATGAAGCTGACGATCAGCGGCTGTCGCAGCAACAGGCCGACGAAACCCACCCCGGCCGCAAGGACGAGAAGTGCCGCGATTTCGTAGAAGATGTTTCCTTCAAGCGCCGTGATCATGTCACGTCCCGGCCCTTCCGAAGGCCTGCGCTCTCCTTTGTGGTGGGAACGGTGTGCTGAGCATGCGGGCCTCGGGATCGCGGGTCATGGCGTCGTGGTCCAGTCTCAACCTGTCCCGACGATGCTGAAAAGCTGTCAGATGGTCGCGACAGGTGTCAACGTCGGCAGACAGCGCGTCGCCGCTGGGGCGGTTTGCCTGTCCGTCAGGGCAGGTCGGGCACGTGTCCCGGTCTTGTCGGAGGAAACCTGTTAGCGACGGGCAGGGCGGTTTCGTGGCCTGCCGAGGTGACAAAACGCTGCCCCTGCCGCCACTTCCAAACCAGTCCTGAGATCATCGGTCTTGCCGTGATGCTGTAAGATTCTGGTGGCATCGGTTCGGTCCGATGTGTTCGTCTGAGATACGAGAACGGCAGATCACCGGCATGACATCCAGCGGGTGGCGGTGGCATCTGGATAAGGTTTTCGTGAAGGTCAACGGCGCGCGGCATTGTCCATGGCAGGCTGTCGATCATGAAGGCGAAGTCCTGGAAAGCTTCGTCACAATGACACGTGACAAGAAAGCTGCGTTGAAATTCTTAAAGAAAACAATTCGCAAACACGGTCGGCCCGAGGTGATCGTCACGGACCTGCTCCGCTCGTGCGGAGCGGCGCTGAACGAGATTGGCGCAGCGCACAGGCAAGAAACCGGTCGTTGGCTGAACAATCGAGCAGAGAATTCGCACCTGCCTTTTTGACGACGAGAACGGGCCATGCTCCGCTTCCGGCGCATGCGAAGTCTGCAGAAATTCGCCGCTGATCACGTCTTTGCCTACAATCACGTCAATCATGAACGCAGCCTCTCACCTCGACCCAATTTCAAACTCAACCGCGCCGCTGCTCTTGCCGAGTGGCGCGGCATTTGCGTGGCATGAGGGGCAGCTTGTCTGTCCCAGCAGTGACTTGTTCGAATTAGTCTGGCCGCACCGGTCCTGACCCCAGAAGATTGAGATCCCGAACTTGCAAGGTCGTATCGGAACATGCGGCCTTTGGATGCTGCCGAGCAGCCGTGTCGTGTCGTGCCGGGTCGTCCGGGTCTCACGGAATATGCATAAATTCTAATGGGTTGATGGATGATCTGCGGTCGTGGTTCCGCGCCTGCGGGGGTGTCTTTCCATTCGGCGAGTTGGTCTCTATCATTAAGTGAGAAATTTAATTTAAGTTAAGTTGGAGTAGGATAATGCAGAAACTGCCTGCTATCGGAGCGGTTGTTATGGCTTTTTTGCCGTCAATTGTGGCCGCCGACTACATCGAAACCAGCTGGCGTATACAAGACTTTACTGGAGATGCGGTATTTTTGGACACTTCTGACGTTATTGGCGAGTTGCAGGTCTTCGAGGGCGGCTTTGCAGATGGTCCGCTCTACCAATGCGATTTTGCTGGTCAGTACATGACCTATTCTACCTATGACACAGCAGCCTTCCTTGCCAATCCGGCCTTTTCCGTGTTTGAACCCGTGAGTGCGGCCATTGCTAGCAATTCAACGAAGGTTTTCGTCCATCGTGTAAGCTGCAACGGCGGTGGGGACGATGCAGCGCGCAAAGTTCTGTATCCGTTTGTTACGGTGGATAACGTTGGGTTCGCCTGGTATCCTTTCGAAGGTGGCGTGTTCAGTCTTGTGGCCGAATAGAGCGAAACTCTGACGCCCGGATCGGAATGAGCAATAAATCCGTTCGCAGGGAAGCAATATCATTGCCTGCGTCTTTAAGGTCCCTGCAATGTTTTGCTATGTGGACAGGTGGCGCGCCGGGCCAGCTGAATGCCAGAGATCTTTGTGAAACGGGGTCGTCGCCAAGCTTATGGGTGACGTGAGTTTTTAAAGCTGAAATTTGCACTGGTTCCGATCAAGACGGTCATCAGGTCGTCCGAGGCCAGCGTGCGGTCGCCGCAGATCCCGATGATCTCGCGCTTCAGGTGGCCGCCGCCGAAGACCGATTGCAGCCCGGGGATGCGGAACATCGATTTCACGAAGATGCACGGCGCGAGTTTCAGATAGAAGTCCCGGATCGACATCGCGGAATGGCCGAGCGCCACTTTACCCGCGATGATCGCGCCGGTCGAGGTGCCCCCGGCCAGATCGATCCTGCGCGCGATGGGGTCGGCTTCGCTGCAGCCCATCAGGTGCGCGTTGCGCTCCAGGAACGCGACCGAGATCGCGCCCCGCACGCCCCCGCCATCGAATGCGAAGACCGGCCTCATCGGTCCCCCGTGCGTTCCGGCCTGAACCCGTGTCGAACGGTAGCGGACCGGCGAAAGGCCGGTCCCGGACCAAAGTGCAACCCTCCTGCGCGATCCGGGGGCAATCAGGCCGCAGGCCCGGGATGGGGTCGTGAAAACCGGGGGGAGTTGCGGCGGACCGTCGCACGGTGCACGCGGGTCTTGGGTTCAGTGACCATGTCACCGTCGCCCCGGTGCCCGCAATGGCACGGTCCGGACAGATCAATCCGGAGATTCGTCATGCAGTCACGCTCAACCCGCCCCGCCGACACCTGGTCGCCGCTCTATTTCCTCGCCTCGCTCGGGGCAGGGGGGCTGGCGGTGACCTTCTTCATGTTCCTGATGTTCTGGGTGTCCCATCCCGGCCAGCCTGTCCCGGTGTTCGAGGACATCATGGCCGCCTTCGCCACGGGCAGCCTGGCCCTGCAGGCCGCGATCGTGATCGCGGTCACGGGGATCGCGGGCTTTGCCATTCTCAACATCCGGCTACTGGTCTGGAACCTTACCCGGCTGTCGGCGTTCCGCCGGACCGAAGCCTATGCCAAGATCATCACCACCAACGGCGAAACCCAGCTTCTGGCGATGCCGCTCGCGCTGGCCATGACGGTCAATGTGGGCTTCATCCTCGGCCTCGTCTTCGTGCCCGGGCTTTGGGGCGTTGTCGAATACCTCTTCCCCATGGCCATGGTCGCCTTCGCGCTGATCGCCGCGGTCGCCTTCGCGCGGATCGGCAAGTTCCTGTCCCGCGTGCTGAGCGATGGCGGCGTCTTCGACATGACCGCCAACAACTCCTTCGCGCAGCTTCTGCCCGCCTTCGCGCTGTCGATGACCGCGGTCGGCATGTCCGCCCCTGCCGCACTGAGCGCGAACCCGCTCACCGTCGGGATCGCCCTGGTGCTGTCGGTCATGCTGGGGACCATCGCGGCGCTTTATGCGCTGGTGGCAGCCGTTCTCGCCCTGAACTCTATGCTGCATCATGGCACCGCGCGGGAAAGCGCGCCGACGCTCATGATCGTCGTGCCGATCCTGACCGTTCTCGGCATCATGACGATGCGGCAGGACCACGGTCTGCACACGACCTTCGGCGCGCATGCCGGGGCGGCAGACATTCTTCTGCTGACCACGACGATCCTTGCGGTGCAGGGCGTCTTTCTGGCGCTGGGTCTCCTGGTGCTGCGTCGGCAGGGTTATGCCGACGCCTATCTGCGCGGAGACGGCAATTCCGCCGGGTCCTATGCGCTGGTCTGCCCCGGCGTGGCGCTGAATGTCATGCTGCACTTCTGGATCAACAAGGGCCTCGTCGGTGCCGGGATCATCGCCAAATTCGGTGCCGCCTACTGGACGCTGAGCGCGGTCGCCATCGCGGCGCAGGTCGCCATGATCGCGCTGGTTCTGGTCCTGAACCGTCGCCACTTTGCCCGCCGCGCACCGGGCGCGGCGGTGCCGGCGGAATGACCGCGCGACCGCGCGGCCGAACCCGAGGAGGACACGACATGGACAGAAGACAGTTCCTCAGAGCCGCCCTTGCGGGCGGCACCGCGGCAGCCCTCGTTCCCGACCGGGGGCATGCGCGCGCCGCGCCGCTGCAGACGACGGCGCGCATCGTCATCATCGGGGCAGG
>CAZNMV010000068.1:0-1809 GCA_964573835.1 uncultured Aestuariivita sp.
TCCTACCTGCCGATGGCCTGGGTGGGCGACTTCATCTTCTCGGTCGGGCAGGCCTGCTGGGCCGGGTTCTGCGTGAACTGCCCCGAAAGCGAAGGCACGATGCTGACCGACCTGCGCGAGATCGGGCCGACCTATTTCTTCGCGCCGCCGCGGGTCTTTGAGACGCAGCTGACCAACGTCATGATCCGGATGGAGGATGCCGGGCGGATCAAGAAATGGCTCTTCGACCACTTCATGGCGCATGCGCGCAAGGTGGGGCCCGCCATCCTCGACGGCAAGCCGGTCAGCGTCGGCGACCGGCTCAAATACTGGCTCGGCAACATCTTCGTCTACGGGCCGCTGAAGAATTCGCTTGGGTTCAGCCGCGTGCGCGTCGGCTATACCGCGGGCGAGGCGATCGGGCCGGAGATCTTCGACTTCTACCGCGCGCTGGGCATCAACCTGAAGCAGCTTTACGGCCAGACGGAAGCCACGGTCTTCATCACCGCCCAGCCCGATGGCGAGGTGCGGTCGGACACCGTGGGCATCAAGTGCCCCGACGTGGAAATCCGCATCTCGGACGCGGGCGAGGTCTATTACCGCAGCCCGGGCGTGTTCGTCGAATACTACAAGAACGCCGAATCGACCGCGTCGACCAAGGACGAAGAAGGCTGGGTCGCCACGGGCGATGCGGGCTTCATCGAACCCGATACCGGGCATCTGCGGATCATCGACCGCGCCAAGGACGTGGGCAAGATGGCCAATGGCCGGATGTTCGCGCCCAAGTATGTCGAGAACAAGCTCAAGTTCTTCCCCAACATCCTCGAAGCCGTGCTGTTCGGGAATGGCCGGGAGGAATGCGTTGCCTTCATCAACATCGACCTGACTGCGGTGGGCTACTGGGCGGAACGCAACAACATCTCCTATTCCTCGTACCAGGAACTGGCGGGGCACCCGCAGGTGATGAACACCATCCAGTCCCATGTGGAAGAGGTGAACCGCTCGGTCGCCGAGGACGAGATGCTGTCGGGCTGCCAGGTGCATCGCTTCATCGTGCTGCACAAGGAACTGGACGCCGATGACGGCGAACTGACCCGCACCCGCAAGGTGCGCCGCCGCATCATCGAAGAGAAATTCGCCGATATCATCACCGCGCTCTATGACGGGTCGGACAAGGTGTCGACGCGGACCGAAGTCACCTACGAGGACGGGCGCAAGGGATACATCAGCGCGACGCTGGAAATCCGCCGCGCCGCGGTCACGGACGCGCCGCAGAGGATGGCGGCGGAATGACCCTGCTTGCGGTGTTCCTGTTCGGCTTGGGCTTTGCGGTCAGCTGGGCCGCCGGGCGGTATCTGGGGCGGTTCGCGGCGATTGCGCAGGGTATGGCGATCGGGGCCTGCGGGGTCGGGGCCTTCATCTACGGCATGCCCGACTTCTGGGAGGAGAACATCCTCTACGTGCTGGTGATCTTGTTGATCTACGGTCTGGTCGGCGCGGTGATCTTCCGCGCGGGCGTGGCCCGTCGGGAAGGGGCGAAATAGATGCTGGACCAGGAACAGGGTTACGTCACCGCGGATGGCCGCAAGATCGGCGGTGTGGTGATGGAGATGAAGAACATCACCTTGCGCTTCGGCGGGGTGGTGGCGATCAAGGACATCAGCTTCGACATCCGCGAAGGCGAGATCCGCGCGATCATCGGCCCGAACGGTGCGGGCAAATCCTCGATGCTGAACGTGATCTCGGGCTTCTACCACCCGCAGGAGGGCGAGGTCTGGTATCGCGGAGCCAAGCGCCCGCCGATGAAGCCCTATCAGGTGGCCCAGCAGG
>CAZNMV010000068.1:1819-11343 GCA_964573835.1 uncultured Aestuariivita sp.
GCAGGGCATCGCGCGCACCTTCCAGAACATCGCTCTGTTCGAGGGGATGAGCGTGCTCGACAACATCATGACGGGCCGCCTCACGCACATGGACGCCAACATCTTCCGCCAGGCGATCTGGAAGGGCCGGGCCGAGCGGGAAGAGGTCGAGAACCGCGCCAAGGCGGAACGCATCATCGACTTCCTCGAAATCCAGCACATCCGCAAGACGCCGGTGTCGCGCCTGCCCTACGGTCTGAAAAAGCGGGTGGAACTGGCGCGCGCGCTGGTGAGTGAGCCGTCGCTGCTGCTTCTCGACGAACCCATGGCGGGCATGAACGTCGAGGAGAAAGAGGACATGTGCCGCTTCATCCTCGACGTGAACGACGAATTCGGCACCACCATCGCGCTGATCGAACACGACATGGGTGTGGTGATGGACCTGAGCGACCGCGTGGTGGTGATGGATTACGGACGCAAGATCGGGGACGGCACGCCCGACGAGGTGCGCGCGAACCCCGAGGTGATCGACGCCTATCTGGGTGTGTCCCATGACTGAGGCATTCATATCGTACAAACTCCGGTCGGCGGCCGGATCAGGGAGTGGCAACACATGCTGAAAGACATTTTCGTAACACCGTTCGTCGATATGTTCGCGGCGCCCGACTTCTTGATGCAGGTGATCTGGGAGGGACTGGTCTCGGGCATCCTCTATGCGCTGATCGCACTCGGGTTTGTGCTGATTTTCCGGTCATCGAGGATCTTCAACTTTGCCCAGGGCATCATGGTCGTTTTCGCGGCGCTGACACTCGTCGGTCTCCATGCCTACGGTATCCCAGCCTGGATCTCGCTGCTTCTGACGTTGGTCGTGATGTTCATCCTGGCGGTCGCGATCGAACGTGTCGTGCTGCGCCCGCTTGTGGGGCAGCCCGACATCATCCTGTTCATGGCCACCATCGGGATCACGCTGTTCCTGATCGGGTTGGGGGAAACCATCTTCGGCGGCGAGAACAAGGTGATGATCTCCAGAGAGTTGGGTATTCCGACGGGTGATACGGTCTTCGAACCTTTCGGCGGTCTGCTGATTATCCAGCACCTCGACGTCACTGTCATCGTCATTGCCGTTTTGCTGGTCGCGGCGCTTCTGGCCTTTCTCAACTACACCAGCATGGGCCGCGCGATCCGCGCACTGGGCGACGACCCGCAGGCGGCGCTTTCGATGGGCATCTCGTTGCAGACGATCTGGATCCTGGTCTGGTTCATCGCCGGTATCATCGCACTTGTGACCGGTATCGCGTGGGGCGCCCGTGCCGGCGTGTCCTTCGCGCTCGAGGTGATCGCCTACAAGGCGTTGCCGGTCCTGATGCTGGGCGGGCTGGAAAGCATCACCGGCGCAATTGTGGGCGGCCTGATGATCGGAGTTCTCGAGAAACTGTTCGAGATCTACTGGGGTCAGCCCTTGCTGGGCGGCAATACCGAGACCTGGTTCGCCTTCGTGCTGGCACTTTTCGTTTTGCTGCTCCGTCCGCAGGGCCTCTTCGGCGAGCGGATCATCGAAAGGGTCTGACAGAATGATGGCGCGGCGCATCCAAGAGGGCGAACCTTCCGACCAGTCGGGGCTGCCCAAGTTGATCGCCATACTGAACGTCGTGGCGTGGTCCGGGTTCTGGGCGTTCGGCTACCTTGCGCTGACCGCCGGCGTCGAGACGGGCGGCCGTGTCGTGACCGCCACGATCCTGGCTGCACTGGGCGCTGGCGTGGGTCTCTGGGCATGGTTCTGGTTGGTGCGCCATTCCGAGGCAACAGGTTATGCCCGCAAGGCCAATCGGGCCCGACCGGCACAGGAGAACGCCGTCACCTGACGGTCCGACACAGTGGCGGTGTGCGCGCCTCGAGGGAAAAGACGGCGTCTTGCATGGCAGCGACGCAGGGAGAAGAAAGAAGATGCTTTACAGAATCGCAGGTCAGTACAAGACCTCGTATGTCGCCGACCAGAGCTTGTTCCCGATCAGGCAGGATGCTGTCCTTCTTGGCATAATTCTTGTCTTCGCCGTGGTCATCCTGCCTCTGACCGCAAGCGAATTCGCCCTGCAGACCATGCTGATCCCCGTGCTGATCTACGCACTGGCCGCGATGGGTCTGAATATCCTGACCGGCTATGCCGGCCAGCTTTCGCTGGGAACAGCGGCCTTCATGGGCGTGGGTGCCTATGCGTGCTACAAGATGATCACCCTGATGCCGTGGATGAACCCGGTGGTCGCCATTCTGCTGTCGGGCGTGTTCAGTGCCGGTGTCGGTGTCATGTTCGGCATCCCCAGTCTGCGCATCAAAGGCTTCTACCTCGCCATCGCGACGCTGGCGGCCCAGTTCTTCCTGGTCTGGCTGTTCGAGAAATGGGCGTGGCTTTACAACTACAACGCGTCGGGCGCGATCCAGGTGCCCAATCTTGAGATCTTCGGGGTGTTCGTGACCGGACCTCAGGCATCGTCGTTGACACAATACTTCTTCGTGCTTGGCATCGTCGCATTCATGACGGTGATCTGCATCAACCTGACGCGTGGAACGCTTGGCCGGACCTGGAAGGCGACCCGGGACATGGACATCGCGGCCGAACTCATCGGCATCAATCTGATGAAGGCCAAACTGACAGCCTTCGCGGTTTCGTCCTATATCGTGGGGGTCGCAGGGGCGCTCTATGTCTTCATGTGGAAAGGCGCCGCAGAGCCGAACCTCTTCGATATTCCTCTCAGCTTCCAGGTTCTGTTCATTGCGATCATCGGGGGGCTGGGCTCGATCCTCGGCAACTATCTCGGTGCGATCCTGATCGTGGGCCTGCCCGTGGTGCTTAACTTGTTGCCGGCCGCGCTGGGCCTGCCCCTGTCGTCGGCCATGGTTGAGCATCTGAACATCATGATCGTCGGATCGCTCATCGTTTTCTTCCTGATCGTCGAGCCGCATGGTCTGAACCAACTCTGGCGGCTGATCCGGGAGAAACTCATCATCTGGCCCTTCCCGCACTAGGCGGGTGGGGAGAACAATCACTCGAAGCAAGATGAATCCAAGGGAGGAAACTGTAATGAAACACTTCACCAAACTGGCTGCGGCTGCGCTTGTCGCGGGCGTCACGGCCGGAACGGCCATGGCGCAGGAACTCTACACGCCGAACCTCGCCTACCGGACCGGCCCGTTTGCCGCGACCGGCATCCCGCTGATGAACGGTCAAGCCGACTATCTTGCCATGCTGAACGCGCGCGATGGCGGCATCGGCGGCGTTCTCATCAATGCCGAGGAATGCGAGACCGGCTATTCCACCGAGAAAGGCGTGGAATGCTACGAGAAGACCAAGGGACGGGCCATTGTGACCCAGCCGTGGTCGACCGGCATCACGCTGCAAGTTCTGCCCAAGACAAACGTCGATCAGATCCCGATCCTTGCGCCGGGCTATGGCTTCTCGCCGATGGCGGATGGAAAGGTCTTCCAATGGGCCTTCAACATGCCCGCCGGATACTGGGACGCAGCGGACATGATCGTCCAGTATCTTGAAAGCAAGGGATCGCTGCAGGGCAAGAAGATTGTCCACCTGCACCTCGACCACCCCTTCGGCAAAGAGCCTCTTCCGATCCTCGAGAAGCTTGCGGCCGAAAAGGGCTTCGAACTGCTGCCGATTCCGGTGGGCCTGAAGGAAATGCAGAACCAGTCGGCACAGTGGCTGCAGATCCGCCGTGAACGCCCGGACTACGTCATCATGTGGGGCTGGGGCGCAATGAACGCCGGCGCGATCACGGAAGCGGTAAAGACGAAGTTCCCGATGGAAAACTTCGTTGGTGTGTGGTGGTCGGGACATGACGCCGATCTCAAGCTCGTCGGTGCCGAGGGCAAGGGCTACAAGTCGATCTCGTGGTCGTTCCCGAACCCCGATGCACCCGTGATGGCGGCGATCAAGCAACATGTCGTCGATGCGGGCAAGACCCAGTCCAACCCCGAGGAAATGTCGGGCGTGTTCTATTCGCGCGGCATCATCATCTCGGCCATTCTCGCCGAAGGCATCACCGTCGCGCAGAAGCACTTCGGCACCGCCGAAATCAACGCGACACAGATGCGCTGGGGCCTCGAGAACATCAACATGACCGCCGAGCGTATCACCGAGCTGGGCCTCGATGGCATGGTGCCGCCGTTCTCGACCTCGTGTTCTAACCATACCGGCCATTCCGGAGGCTGGATGCTGGAATGGGACGGAGAGAAGTTCGTGAAGGCATCGGATCTGCTGACGGCGAATATCGACGGCTATCGTGATCTGATTGCTGCGAATGCCAAGGAATACGCGACCTCCAACGCGCCTTGGGCAACCAACGAAGCCTGCGAAGCCACAAACTGATCGCTGTGGCGGCACCGGCGGCGCATGTGCGCCGCCGGTGGCCCGGAACAAGGACCGGGATTGCGCCCGGACACGAGGATTGACCATGCTGGACACGGCAAGACAAGACAACACCCTGCTGGAGGTCAGCAACATCGAGGTGATCTACAACCACGTGATCCTCGTGCTGAAGGGCGTGAGCCTCAAGGTGCCCAAGGGCGGGATCACCGCGCTTCTGGGCGGCAATGGTGCGGGCAAGACGACGACGCTCAAGTCGATCTCGTGCCTGCTGCATTCCGAACGCGGCGAGGTCACCAAGGGGGCGATCCGTTACCGGGGCCAAGAGGTGCAACATTCCGACCCCGCCCAACTGGTGAAGAAGGGCGTCATCCAGGTGATGGAGGGCCGCCACTGTTTCGCACACCTGACCGTCGAGGAGAACCTTCTGACCGGCGCCTATACGCGCCGCGACGGCAAGGCCGCGGTCATGCGCGATCTCGACCTCGTCTATACCTATTTCCCCCGCCTGAAAGAGCGTCGCCGCAGCCAGGCGGGCTATACTTCGGGCGGTGAACAGCAGATGACGGCGATCGGCCGCGCGCTGATGTCCCGGCCCGAGACGATCCTTCTGGATGAACCCTCGATGGGCCTTGCGCCGCAGCTGGTGGAAGAGATCTTCGGGATCGTGAAGAACCTCAACGAACAGGAAGGCGTGACCTTCCTGCTGGCCGAACAGAACACCAATGTCGCGCTGCGCTTTGCCCATTACGGATACATCCTGGAATCGGGGCGCGTCGTGATGGACGGCCCCGCCGCGGACCTGCGCGAGAACCCCGATGTCAAGGAATTCTACCTCGGCATGTCCGAGGAAGGGCGGAAGTCCTTCCGCGACGTGCGGTCCTATCGCCGCCGCAAGCGCTGGCTGAGCTGAGCGCTGCCGCGCCCGGACCGTGACAGGCAGGAGAGGAAGATGCTGAAGAAACCCTTCTTTGACGATCTCGAGACGCGCAGCGCGGATGAACGCGCCGCCGACATCGCGCGTCGCCTTCCCGACCAGATCGCCCGCGCCAGGGCCGCGCCGGGCTATGCCGCGACCCTGGTCGATATCGACCCCGCCGCGATCACCGATGTCGCCGCTTTGGCCGCGCTGCCGGTGCTGCGCAAGTCTGACCTGTCGAAGGCACAGGCGGCGCATGCCCCCTTCGGCGGCTTCACCACGAAACCCGCCAGCGGCTTTGCCCATGTGTTCCAGTCGCCGGGCCCGATCTATGAACCGGGCGGCACCGAACACGACTGGTGGCGCATGGGCCGGTTCCTCCATGCCTCGGGGATCGGCAAGGGCGATGTGGTGCAGAACTGCTTCGGCTATCACCTGACACCGGCGGGCATGATCTTTGAGTCCGGCGCGCGCGCTGTGGGCGCGGCCGTCTTGCCCGCGGGCACCGGCCAGACCGAGCTTCAGGTCGCTGCCGCCCGCGATGTGGGCGCGACGGCCTATTCGGGGACCCCGGATTATCTGAAGGTGATCCTCGACAAGGCCGATGAAATGGGCGTCGAGCTGGGCTTCGCCAAGGCGGCGGTCGGGGGAGGCGCGCTCTTCCCGTCGCTCCGGGCGCAGTACGCGGACCGCGGCATCACCTGTCTGCAATGCTACGCCACGGCGGATCTCGGCAACATCGCCTATGAAAGCCCGGCGATGGAGGGGATGATCGTCGACGAACATGTCATCGTCGAAATCGTTACCCCCGGCACCGGCATTCCCGTCGCTCCGGGCGAGGTGGGCGAGGTCGTCGTCACCACGCTGAACCCCGACTACCCGCTGATCCGTTTCGCCACCGGCGATCTGTCGGCGGTGATGGAAGGGCAGTCGCCCTGCGGGCGCACCAACCTGCGCATCAAGGGCTGGATGGGTCGCGCCGACCAGACCACCAAGATCAAGGGCATGTTCGTGCGCCCCGAACAGGTGGCGCAGCTTGTCGCCCGCCACCCCGAAATCGGGAAGGCCCGCGTCATCGCGACCCGTGAGGGCGAGATGGACAAGATGACGGTCAAGCTCGAAGCCAAAGGTGGCGACGCCCATGCCTTCGCTGCTTCGGTGGCCGAAGTGCTCAAGCTCAAGGGCGCGGTCGAGATCGTCGCGCCCGGCAGCCTGCCGAAAGACGGCCTCGTGATCGAGGATCAGCGCCGCTACGACTGACGTGCCCGTTGCACGTGCGGGATGTGCGTATTTGGGACGAGAAGAAGCAGGGGACGCGGCACCCTCGGGTCTTCTTCTCGTTTCAAATACGCATGCGACGGTTGTCAGGGAGTGCCGAGGATCGGCACGAAGCCCCCGTAGATCATCCGCTTGCCGTCGAAGGGCATGGGGTTGGCCTCATCCGACATGCGCGGGTCCGCCATGATCGCGGCGAACCCTTTGTCCCGTGTCGCCTTGTCGGGCCAGACGATCCAGGACAGCGCCACGGTCTCGTCCGGCCCCGCCTTCACCGCCATCGGCATCGAGGTCAGCTTGCCGTCGGGCACGTCGTCGGCCCAGCATTCGACGATGTTCAGAGCGCCATGGTCCCTGAAGACCTCATGCGAGAGGCGCGAGAACTCGGTATAGGCTTGGCGGCTGTCTTTCGGGACAGCGGCGAGGAAGGCGTCGACATAGGCCATTGGCCGGTCTCCGTTCGGGCGGTTCGTCCGATTCTGTGTCCAGAGTGCTTGACTGGTACGTTGATGTCAACATAAATGACCCCATGCACCCTGACCTGCCCATCACCATCACTCATGAAGTACGCGACCGTTGCCTCTGCCTGCACCTCCAGCGTGCCGCGCGCGCCATCGGCCGGGTCTTCGACGAGGCCCTGAAACCGGTCGGGCTCAGCCATGGGCAATACTCGCTCATGATCGCCCTTAACCGGCCCCAACCGCCGCTTCTGGGTGATCTGGCGCGGTTTCTGGCCATGGACCGCACCACGCTCACCGCGAACCTCAAGCCGCTGGAACGGCGGGGACTTGTCAGCGTGCGCCGCGACGACAGCGACGGGCGCGCGCGCCGACCCGTCCTGACCGGGGCCGGGCGCGAGATACTGGCGCGCGCGGTGCCGGTCTGGCGCGATACTCATGACCGTATCGATATGGCGCTGGCACAGCCGGACGCGGACCTGCGCGCCAATCTTCGGGCGATCGCCTTCGGCCTGGACCCTTGAACCGGATTTCCCGCTGGATGTCCGAGTGAAAAGCTAGGATAACCTCCTTCGGCTTTCTCAGGACGGACAGAGGGCATTGGCCGAGACGACCCAGATCACAGCGCCCGGGGCGGGCCCTGCGCGCCGCAGCGGAACAAGGCTGCTGACCGGTCTTGTCTGTCTGGTCGCCGGCGCCTGCCTGCTGCCGATGCTGGCGGTCACCCTTGCAGCTGTAACCGGGGGGACCGATACGCTCGCCCACCTGATGCAGACGGTGTTGCCGCGCTATGCCGGGGCGACGCTGTCGCTGGTGGGTCTGGTGGCCGCGGGCACGCTGGTGATCGGTGTCGGAGCGGCCTGGCTGGTGACGATGACGCGCTTTCCCGGCGTGCGGCTGTTCGAGATCCTGCTGGTCCTGCCGCTGGCCTTTCCGGCCTATGTGCTGGCCTATGCCTATACCCATGTGCTCGACCATCCCGGCATCGTGCAATCCACCTTGCGCGATCTGACGGGCTGGGGTCCGCGCGACTACTGGTTCCCCGAGATCCGGTCGCTGGGCGGCGCCGCGGTAATGCTCGTGCTGGTGCTTTACCCTTACGTCTATCTGCTGACGCGCGCCGCCTTCCTGCAGCAGAGCGCGACCGGGTTTCTGGCTGCGCGGGCGCTGGGCAAGGGGCCTTTCGCAGCGTTCCGGCAGGTCAGCCTGCCCATGGCGCGGCCCGCGATCGCGGGGGGCGTGCTGCTGGCGGTGATGGAGACGATCGCCGATTTCGGCACGGTCGCGCATTTCGGGGTGCAGACGCTGGCGACCGGCATCTATTCGAGCTGGTTCCTGCTGGCCGACCGCGCGGCGGCGGCGCAGCTGGCGCTGTGCCTTCTGGCCTTCGCGCTTCTGGTGGCGATGCTCGAGCGCACGCAGCGCGGTGCGGCGCGCTATCACGAGACCGGCAGGCGGCAGGTCGCCATGCCCCCTGCCGAGCTGAGGGGCGCGCGGGCCGCGGGCGCGATGCTGTTCTGCGGGCTGCCGATCCTTCTGGGCTGTCTGCTGCCGGCATTCATCCTGTTCGAGATGGCGCTGGGGTCGGAACAGGACCTGACCAGCCGCCGCTATGTGCGCTTCATCACCAATTCGCTGACGCTGGCCAGCTGCGCGGCGGTGCTGACCCTGACGGCGGCGGTCGCGGTGGGGTATTTCCAGCGGGTGCGGCCCGGGCGGACGGCCGGGGTCGTCGGTTCGGTGGCAAAGCTGGGCTATGCCGTGCCGGGCGGCGTGATCGCGGTGGGGCTTCTGGTGCCCTTTGCGGCCTTCGACAACGCGCTCGATGCCTTCATGCGGGCGCGGTTCGACATGTCGACCGGGCTTCTGGTGACGGGGTCGATCTGGCTTCTGGTCGGAGCCTATATGGTGCGCTTCCTCGCCGCTGCGCTGGGCGCTTACGAAGGCGGGCAGGCCAGCGTGCACACCAACATGGACGCGGCCGCCCGGTCGCTGGGGCAGACGCCGCTGGGCACCTTGCGGCGGGTGCATGTGCCGATCCTGACGCCCAGCCTGCTGACCGCGCTTCTCATCGTTTTTGTCGACGTGATGAAGGAACTGCCCGCAACGCTGATCATGCGGCCCTTCAACTATGACACGCTGGCGGTGCAGGCCTTCCGGCTGGCCAGCGATGAACGGCTGGAAGGGGCGGCGGTGCCGTCGCTGGTGATCGTGGCGATGGGGCTTTTGCCGGTCATCCTGATCTGCCGTCAGGTGGGGCGGCGCTGAGCGGTCAGGCGGACCACCAGGCCTCGATCTGGTCGCGGCTGACGCGGTCGGCGGGGCCAAGCGCCACAAGGCGGGTGCGGTCGGTCGGCGCGCGGCGGGCTTCGACATGGGCGCCCACCACCTGCACCGCATAGCCGCCGTCATCGGTCAGCACGAAACCCTTGAGCCGGTAAAGCCCTTCGGGACGTGCGGCCAGCTTGTCGCCCAAGGCGGCGCGGTTCAGCGGCGTGTCGCTTTCGTGCCGCCAGGCGGT
>CAZNMV010000069.1:0-11293 GCA_964573835.1 uncultured Aestuariivita sp.
ATGGAGCCGACCGCGCGGTCGCTGATGATGTCGGTCAGAACCTAGAGCGCTACAGCGGTGAAGTTGTAGCGGTATCCATGCGCGATGTGGTCGAGCTGGTCGCAGATCGCGCGGTTCACCTCTGCGTTCGCATGGCCGAGGCAATAGACGGCGGGTCCGCCCGACCCGTCGATATACTGCTTGCCTGTGGTGTCCCAGATATGGGCGCCTTGCGCGCGGGCCACCTTCGGCAGGGCGTCGGTGGCCGCGATCGCGTCGTGCCGGGCTTTGCTGGTCATGGCGTGCTCCTGCCGCGTCTTTGGCCGAGCCTGCTATGACATGGGCGCAAGATCAAACGCCATCGCATCTTTCGCGCAGGCAGGCCGGTCAGCCGGGGCTTGAACCCGATCATGCGGGCGACCCCTCCGGCGCGGTCATGCCCGACGGTCCCAGTCCTTCATGAAGGCGACCTTCGCGTAAGGATCGGCGCGGCCGCGCGCACTGTCGCGGGAATGCAGGCGATAGGTTTCACCCATGCCGATTTCGTCATGCGCCTCGCTGAAGTTCACGACGATGCCGGCGATCTTGTCGCGCGGCAGGCGGTTCACCGCGCGCAGCGCCTGGTCGCGCAGCGTGCGTCCCCAACGCAGGATATAGAGGATCTGGTCGCTGTGCTGGGACAGGATCGCACAATCCGAGACGCTGGTCACCGGGGGGGCATCGATCACGACAAGATCATAGACGCTCCGCGCCCGGGCAAGCAGGTCGGGCAGACGCCCGGAATCAAGCGCCGAGAGCGGCATGTCGTTCAGCACACCCGCGGGCAGCATGTCGACATTGCCGCCGCCCCGCAGCACCGGCATCTCCCAATGCGCGCCCTGCAGGATGTCGGACAGGCCGGTCTCGCCCAGAAGACCGTAACGCGCCGACAGTTCGGACCGCCGCAGATCGCCGTCGATAAGAAGGACATTCTTTTCGGCCATGCGCGCCGCCTCGGCCAGCGACGCCGCGATCGACGTCTTGCCCTCGTATTCCCCCGTCGAGGCAAGCAGCAGCACCGGTGCGGCATCCTCGCGGTGCTTTCGGGCGAGCGCATAGCGCAGCGACGCGATGGTTTCGCTGAACAGCCCCAGCGGTTCGGCCGAGACGATCCCGGGGATCATGTTGCCCTTGGGCAGTTGCGGCAGATGGGCCAATACCTGCAGGTCGAGAAGGCACTCGATCTGTTCCGATGTGCGCAGGCTGGTGTCCAGCGCCGCGCGCGCAAGGGCGATCGTCAGGCCGACGCCCGCCCCGATGAAAAAGCCCAGGATCACCAGCGCGCCCCCCGGCGGCCCGACCGGGTCCATCGGCACGCTGGCCGCCGAGACGACGCGCGTTCCGGTGGGGGCAGGGGGGCTGTTCCCGGCCGCGATCGCTTGGCTGTCGAGATAGGCGGCGGCCATAGCCGTGGCGACCTGGTGAGCGCGCGCGGGGCTGTCCGCCAGAACCTCGATCGTGACCACGTCGGTGTCGCCCTGCCGATAGACGGAGAGTGCCCCGCGCAGGTGACGCATGGCGTCGAGAACTTCGGGCGGGGGCGCGCCGTCCGGCTGCGCCAGGCTGCCCGGATCCTGCAGCCCGCGCAGCGCGCCATTGATCCGGCCCATGACCGACAGCGGGTCGGACCGGAAATGACCGACCTCTGTCAGGTTCGCGTCCTCAACCACGCGGCGCAGCATGTCGTCGCCCAGAATCACGAGGATCTGCCCCTCGACGTGGCTGGTGCCGGCGCGGGTCTGTGAAGTGGCGATCCTGTCCTGTTCGATCATCAGCTGGACGGAACTGCGATAGTGCTTGTCCGTCATCTGCGACGCCACCAGAGCCAGCACCGCGCCGAGGATCGCAAGGCCGAGGATCAAACGCAGGTGCCGCCGCAGGAAGGCGGCGGAGTGACGGAAGGCGCCGGACATGTCCCGGGATGCCCGGGGCAGCGGGGCCGGGGACAGGCCCGGCTGGCGCGGATCGCCCATCATTGCCCGCCTCCCTGTGCCGCGACGAGGTGCATCTTGCAGGTCACGCGGCCGGTCACGTGGCAGGCGGCCGGTTCGCCGGCCGTCATCGGGCGGGTGTCGTGCAGACCATTGCCGCGGTCACGGCAGGGTCCTGACAGGATCAGGAGCACCGGCGCCTCCGCATGGAAAACGACCGGTTCAGCCCCCGGTCCGGGATTTCTGTGAATCATTTCTTCGCAACCCCAATGCGATGAAACCGGGCAGACATGAACCATTTTTCGACACAATCGTGCCGCTACTTAAACACATTAGCGATTGCCGATACAAAAAGGAAAGACAAGCCCGCGTTCTGATGTCCTTTGGTGCCACGGCGCGGATTGCGTCGCCCCGACCTATCCGGGTCGGTCGGCGACAGCGGCGCAAGCCCGGGACCCATCCCTGTGGGGCGACGGTCCGGGGCGACGGGGCGCGCCTACAACGGCACCATATCGACGGCGTGGTCGGATTCCTGCGCGCCCGAACTGCGCAGCATGCCCTTGACCGGTGCGGTGTCGGCATAGTCGCGCCCATAGGCCACCGCGATATGGTCAAGCCCCACGAAACACGCATTTGTCGGGTCAAACTCGACCCAGCCCGTCTCTGTCCCGCACCAGGCCATGACCCAGGCATGCATCGCGTCGGCCCCCTCCAGCCGCGGCTGTCCCGGCGGCGGCAGCGTGCGCAGAAACCCCGAGACATAGCCCGCCGGAATGCCCAGCGATCGAAGGCCGGCGATCATCACATGGCTGAAATCCTGGCAGACCCCGCTGCGCTGGGCGAAGGCGGCGCCGGGGCGGGTATGAACATCGGTCGCGCCCGTCTCGAAGCGCATCGTGTCGTGCAGCGCCCGGCCCAGCGCACCCACCGCATCGCGCACGGTGCGCGCGCCTGCCGTCACCCCGGCGGCGAAGGCGGCGATGCCGGGATCGGCATCGACACGGGCCGAAGGACCCATGAAGTGATGCGGCGCGCGGGCGTCGAGGCTTCGGTGATCGGCCACCTCGCCGCGCAGTGCGGGCAGGCCCGGCGACAGATCGAGCACATCCGCCTGTGCCTGACACTCGACCGTGGCCGACAGGGTGATCAGCACCCGGTCGATGGCGCGGTGAAAGGCCATTGCGGTCATCGTGTTGCCGAAGAAATCCGTTGCCTCGCGCCGTTCGCCGGGGGCGGGTTCCACCAGAAGCCGCCGCGCCAGAACCCGCTGTCGGCCCGGCTGGTCCGAGGGCAGCAGCCGCACAAGGTTGCGCACGTGATCCGATGGCGCGCCATAACGGTAACCGATGGTCAGGCGGACGGAATAACGCAAGACAGCCCCCTCAGATCAGGTAGGCCGCCGTGAGGCGGTCCGAGATGTCGCCAAGCGTCGCGCGCAGGCTGTGCAGGCGCTCTGCCGAAAGTGCGCGGGGATCGGCCACGGCCAGTTCGGTCTCGAGCGGCATGAGACGCGCCAGCACCGCCGAGACGCGCCCGTCGATCCGCGCGCCGGGCAGGTCTTCGGCGATGCGCCGCATGGCGGTCAGCTGGAACAGGACCGAACGCGGGTTGTAGGCGTCAAGGACCAGAAGGTCGCCCAGCGTCTCGCGCGTGGGATCGATGCGGTAGCGGCGCTGATGCGTGATACGGCTGTCGCAGTATTCCAGCGCCAGGTCGTGAAGACCCAAGGCAGCGTCACCCCCGATCGCCGCCGCCACGACCAGCGCGGCATTGTCAGCCCGTTCGATCGCCCGCCCGAAGGTCAGGAACCGCCAGCCCGAGGTGCGGTGCATGTTTTCGTGCACCAGGCCGTTGAAACCGGTGATCTTGCGCAAAAGCACGCCCAGCGCGCGCGCGGTCTCATCCCCCGCAAGGGTGCTGCCGGACATCTCTTCGAGATGGCTGGTCAGATCGGCCAGCGCCGCCCAGCCATCGACCGAGAAGCGGTCGCGCACCTTGCCCGCGCAGACATGCGCCGCCCCGAGCGCGGGCGACAGCGCCAGATGCGCGGGCTGGCCCACGTCAAGCGCGACCCGAGACAGAAGCGCGCCGATCCCCAGCATCTGCGCATCGCCCGGCCCAGACCCTTCGGCCAGCCGCAGATGATAGGCGCGCAGCAGGCGGATCGCGCCTTCGGCCCGTTCCACATACCGCCCCAGCCAGTAGAGGTTGTCCGCCGCGCGCGAAGGCAGGGCGCCCACGTCCTCGCGCCGGAAGCTGGTCTGGTCGAGCAGCGTCTCGCGCGGGACGGGCGCGTCGCGCATGATCCAGACATCCGCGACGCTGCCGCCATATTGCATCGACAGCGCGCCCGCGTCGCCGGTGCGCCCGATCCGGGCATAGCCCCCGGGCAGAAATTCCCAGCCATGCGCCGTGCGCGCCGCGAAGACCCGCACCGACATGGGGCGCGGGACCAGCCGGTCATCGACCCAGGCCGGGGTGGTCGACAGCGTGATCGCCTCCTGCCCGACCAGGCGGCGGCCGCGGGCCTCGGTCACGTCCTCGGCCTGCAGGCGGCGCGCGCCGGCACCCGCCTCGCCGATGTCGAAGGGCAGGCCGCGGCTCAGCGCCTCGCCGATGAACATGGAGCCGGCATTGGCGCGCACATAGGCGCGCTCGGTCTCCTGGCCGCACCACCAGGTGGCGATGTTCGAGATCCTGAGCGGCTCGCCCAGCAGGACCTCGGCGATCTTGGGCAGGAAGGCGAGGAAGGCGCGCGTTTCCAGCACGCCCGACCCCAGCGCGTTCACCATGTTGACGTTTGATTGCCGGATCGCGTCGACAAGGCCCGGGGTGCCGATATGCGACCCTTCCTCCAGTTCCAGCGGATCGGCATAGGCCGCGTCCAACCGGCGCCAGAGCACGCCCACAGGCTGTGGCCCCGACACGGTGCGCACCTGCACCGCGCCGTTCGACACGATCAGGTCTTCGCCTTCCAGAAGCGGCAGGCCGAGATAGCGCGCGATATAGGCATGTTCGAAATAGGTATCGTTGCCGGGCCCGGGCGTGAGCACGCCGGTGCGCCGCCCTTCGGCTCCGGGCAGCGCGTCCATCGCGTCGCGGAAGGCGCGGAAGAACCCCGCAAGCCGCCGGATATTGGCGCGCGGGAAGGGTTCGGGGAAGATGCGCGCCGTCGCCATCCGGTTTTCCAGCGCGAAGCCCGCGCCCGACGGCGCCTGCGTCCTGTCCCCAAGGACAAGCCACGATCCATCCGGGCTGCGCCCGAGTTCGAAGGCGATGAAGTGCAGGAAATGCCCCGAGGCCGGCGCCACGCCCACGAGCGGGCGGTGCCATTCGGGGTTGCCCGCGACAAGGTCGGCGGGCAGGTGCCCGTCGCGCACAAGCTGGGCCGGCCCGTAAAGGTCGGCCACCACCCGTTCGAGCAGATCGGCCCGTTGGGAAAGCCCGTCGCAGATCGCCTCCCATTCCGCGTCCTGCAGGATCACGGGGATGTGGCTCAGCGGCCAGTCGCGTTCCTGCTGCGCCTCGGCGCTGTATTGCCGGTAGAAGACGCCCGCGTCCCGCAGATAGCGGTCGCCGCGGGCGAATTGGGCCGCGATCTCGTCCGGCGACAGGCGTGACAACTGGTCGATGAAGGGTCGCCAGACCGGGCGGAGGCTGCCATCGGCGGAGAAAAGCTCGTCCGCCACGTCGGGCTGCACACCGTATCCGGCCAGAAAGGGCGGCAGGTCAGCCTGCTGAGATCGCGGGCGGCCTGTCATGCGAACCCGGGCTGGCGCCGCAGGTCCAGCGTGAGGGGAAATTCGGGATGCGGCTGTTCGGGGGCGGGGACATAGGGCCCCGGCGTGTGCCCATGGGCGGCGAAGCGGGCAAGGCGGCGCGCTTCGGCTTCGTTTCCATTGACGGGGAAGGTGTCATAGGCGCGCCCGCCGGGATGGGCCACGTGATAGACACAGCCCGCCGCGGCCCGGCCTGTCCAGCAATCGTAGATGTCGAAGGTGAGGGGCGCATTGACAGGCAGGACCGGGTGCAGCGCTTCGGCCGGTTGCCATGCCTTGAAGCGCACCGCGCCCACCTGTGTGCCGGCGGTGCCGGTGTCGGCCATGGGCACGGGGCGGCGGTTGCACATCACCCGGTAGCGGTCCTTGAAGGCGGTGGTCATCTTCACCTGCAGCCGTTCGACCGAACTGTCGGTATAGCGCACGGTGCCTCCGATCGCGCCGGTCTCGCCCAGAACATGCCACGGCTCGAGCGCCTGCCGCAATTCCAGATGCAGGCCGTCCCCCTCGACCGCGCCGCAGAAGGGGAAGCGGAACTCGGCCTGTGCCTCGTACCACACGGGGTCGAGATCGAAGCCATGCGCGGCCAGATCGCGCAGAAGCGACAGGAAATCCTCCCACAGGAAATGGGGCAGCATGTAACGGTCGTGCAGCACCGTGCCCCAGCGGATGGGCCGGCCTTCGACCGGCGCTTTCCACGCCCGCGCGATGATGGCGCGCAGAAGAAGCTGCTGGGCAAGGCTCATCCGCGGATGCGGTGGCATCTCGAAGCCGCGGAATTCGACAAGTCCCAGACGCCCTGTCGGCCCGTCCGGGGAATAGAGCTTGTCGATGCAGATTTCCGCGCGGTGGGTGTTGCCGGTGACATCGGTCAGCATGTTGCGCAGCAGGCGGTCCACCAGCCAGGGCGGCGGCACGGCGCCTTGCCCCGGCGCGGGGATCTGCGACAGCGCGATTTCGAGTTCATAGAGCGTGTCATGCCGCGCCTCGTCGATCCGCGGCGCCTGGCTGGTCGGGCCGATGAAGAGGCCCGAGAAGAGATAGCTGAGCGAGGGGTGGCGCTGCCAGATCAGGATCAGCGACTTGAGCAGGTCGGGGCGGCGCAGGAAGGGGCTGTCATTGGGGGTCGCGCCGCCCACGACGACATGGTTGCCGCCGCCGGTGCCGGTGTGCCGCCCGTCGATCATGAATTTGTCGGCCCCCAGACGGCATTGGCGGGCTTCCTCGTAGACCGCCTCGGTCGTCGCGACGCAGTCTTCCCAGCTGTGGGCGGGGTGGATGTTCACTTCGATCACGCCGGGATCCGGGGCGACGCGGATCACGTTCAGGCGCGGGTCGTGGGGGGGCGTGTAGCCTTCGATATGGATGGGCAGGCCCATGTCCTTCGCCGTCGCCTCGGCCGCGGCGAGAAGGTCGAGGTAATCCTCGGCATCCTCGACCGGCGGCATGAAGACGCACAGCCGACCGTCGCGCGGTTCGACCGACACGGCGGTGCGCACCGCGCCGTCGATGGGTCCGAGCCGCTGTTCGACCACATCCTGCGTCGCCCCGCCCGGTTGCACGGCCGAGACGGGCTGGGTGTGATCGGGCGATGTGGGGGGAAGGCCTTGACCGGCCTCGGCGTGGTAATCGGGCAGCGGGTCACGGTCGACACTGGGGTCGGTGACATAGGTATAGGGAAACTGCGACGGCGGGACGTAAGGCAAGGTGCCCAAGGGCAGGCGATAGCCCACCGCGCTGTCGCCCGGCACCAGAAAGACCTTGCCGCGCCGCAGCTTCCACTTTTCCGACCGCCATTTGCGCCCCGTGGCCTGTGACTGCCAGCGCTGGACAGGCAGGATGTGGCCCGCCGGTTCTGTCAGCCCGCGCTCGAACACGCGGGCGATGCGGGCGCGTTCCTCGGGGTCTTTCAGGCGCGAATTCTCGGGCGTCACGTTCTCGGGCAGGTTGGCTTCCTTGATGATCCATTCGGCCGGGTCCTCAAAAGCCGGTGCGACGAAGTCGTCCCCGATCCCGAGATGCCCTGCCATCTTGCGCAGGAAGCTCTCGGACTCGGCCGCTGTCGCCTTGGTATCAGCGGTCTCGGCGGCGATCAGCGCGTCGTCCCCCCAGACCGGTTTGCCGTCGCGCCGCCAGTACAGCGAGAAGGTCCAGCGCGGCAGGCTTTCGCCGGGATACCACTTGCCCTGACCGTAATGCAGGAACCCGCCCGGCGCGAAACGGTCGCGCAGGCGGCGGATCAGCGTGTCGGCGAGGCCCCGCTTCATCGGCCCCACGGCGGCGGTGTTCCATTCGGCCGCCTCAAACTCGTCGATCGACACGAAGGTGGGCTCGCCCCCCATGGTCAGGCGCACGTCGCCTTCCGCCAGCGCCGCGTCCACCTTTGCGCCCGTTTCGTTCAGCCGCGCCCAGGCCGCGTCCGAAAAGGGCTTGGTGATGCGCGGATGCTCGGCGACGCGGGCCACCTTCATGTCGAAGCCGAATTGCGTTTCCGCAAAGGTGGCCGTGCCGGAAATGGGGGCGGCGTTGCGGAAATGCGGGGTCGCGGCCAGCGGAATATGGCTTTCCCCGGTCAGAAGCCCGCTTGTGGGGTCAAGCCCGATCCAGCCCGCGCCCGGCACATAGACTTCGACCCACGCATGCAGGTCGGTGAAGTCGTGATCCGTCCCCGACGGCCCGTCGAGCGATTTCAGATCCGGCGTCAGCTGAATCAGATAGCCCGAGACGAACCGCGCGGCAAAGCCGAGGTGCCGCAGCACCTGCACCAGAAGCCAGCTCGAATCCCGGCAGGACCCCGAGGCTTTCGCGAGCGTCTCTTCCGGCGTCTGGACGCCCGGTTCCATCCGGATCGTGTAGTTGACCGTCTTCGCGACATGGGCGTTCAACGCCACCAGGAAGTCCACACTCCGCGTCGCCTGGACATCAAGCGTGCCGATGAACTGCGCAAGCAGCGGGCCTTGGGCTTCCGGCGTGCGGTAGATGACCAGATCGTCCTTCAGATCGGCGGGATAGTCGAAGGGCCAGTGTTCGGCGCTGTCTTCGACGAAGAAGTCGAAGGGGTTGTAGACCGTCATGTCGGCGATCAGGTCCACCTCGATCTTGAACTCGCGCACCGGGTCGGGGAAGACGAAGCGCGCCATCCAGTTGCCGTAAGGATCCTGCTGGTGGTTCACGAAATGCCCGCCGGGCGACACCTTCAGGCTGTGCGACAGGACGCGCGTGCGGCTGTGCGGGGCAGGGCGCAGGCGCACGATCTGCGGCGACAGCACCACGGGGCGGTCATAGCGGTAATGCGTCAGGTGATAGAGGCTGGCATGGATCGACATGGGTAAGCGGCGGCATTCCTGAGGACTTCAGGGTCGGTATGGCAGGTTTCCCGCGCCGCTGACAGGGTTTGCGCCCGCAAAGCCCCCCCGATCAGCACCTGATCTTCGTCAGTGCCGGATCATAGAGCGGTTTGAGCGACGCCACGGCGGGATAGAGCCCGCCGGCGATCTCGATCGACCAGTCGCCGGTCTCCACGATCTCGGGCGTGAGCGGTCGGTCAAGGCATGCGAACCCGATTCCCACCGCGCCGCCCAGCGAATGGCCATAGCCGCCCACCTGGATATAGCCGACCTGTTCGTCGCCGAGATAGATCAGCTCATTGCCAAACATCAGCGGATCAGGGTCCTTCAGCAGGAATTGCAGCATACGGGTCTTCGGCGTGCCTTGCGCCTTGATCGCGGCCAGCGCGTCGCGCCCGATGAAGCCGCCGGGCTTGTCGAGCTTGACGGCAAAACCCAGACCCGCCTCGATCGGGTTGTCGGTGTTGTCCACGTCGATCCCGAAATCACGATAGGCTTTCTCGAGCCGGAGCGAATTCAGCGTCTGCATGCCTGCGTTGCGCAGGCCCAGATCGCGCCCGGCCTCGACCAGAAGGTCATAGACCTGCACCGCCTGCGTCGCGGGCACGTGCAACTCCCAGCCCAGTTCGCCGATGAAGGTGACCCGCATGGCCAGAACGATCGAATAGCCCACGTCGATCTCGCGCGCACTCATGTAGGGAAAGCCCTCGTTCGTGAGGTCCGCGCCCGACACCCGTTGCATCAGCGCGCGCGCTTTCGGCCCGTGCACGTTGATCTGCGCCCGGGCAGCGGTGACATCGGTGATGACGACGCATTCGCCGGGGCCGATGTGGCGGCGCATCCGCATTTCCGTGTGCCCGGCCGAGTTTTCGCCCACCACCACAAGGAAGAGGTCATGCCCGAGGCGCGTGACCGTCAGGTCGGCCTCAAACCCGCCTGCCTCGTTCACCCATGCGGTATAGACAACGCGGCCCAATTCCACGTCCACCTCGTTGCACGACAGCCGCGACAGAAGCGCCAGCGCGTGCGGGCCTTCCACCCGGAAGGACGCCATCGACGTCATGTCCATGACGATCACGTCCTCGCGCGCGGCGCGGTGTTCTTCGGCGTGCCAGTCGAACCAGTTCTGGCGGAACCAGCTGTAGCGGTCGATCTTCGCCCGCTCGGGCGTCGGCGCGAACCAGTCGGGTTGCTCCCACCCGCTGCCTTCGCCGAAGAAAGCGCCCGCCGCGCGCAGCCGGTCATAGAGGACCGAGCGTTTCACGTTGCGCGCGGTCTTGAAGCCTTCGTTGTGGAAATGCTGGCCGAACATCTTGCCCAGAAGCTCGGGCGCGCGGTCGCGGCGGAAGGCGGGCGTGGCGAAATCGCGCGAGAAGCGGTTGACATTGATGCCCGTGACGTCGAGCGGCGGAAGCCCGTCATGGATCCAGTGCGCCAGCACCATGCCCGTGCCCGCCCCGTTCAGGATGCCCAGCGAATTCATCCCGCAGGCGACCCAGAGATTGCGCAACTCGGGCACCGGCCCGACCAGCGGCGCAAGGTCAGGTGTGAAGCTTTCCGGCCCGCAGAAGAGCTTTTTCACCCCGTAGTCCATCGCCATCGGCACGCGGGAATAGGCCTTCTCGAGGTCAGGCCCGACGCGGTCCCAGTCGGGGTCGATCTCTCCGAACTGCCAGTCGTCGGGGATGCCGTCCAGCTTCCACGCGGCGGCACCGGGTTCGAACAGGCCCAGCATCAGCCCGCCCACCTCCTCGCGGTAATAGGTATAGGTCGAGGGGTCTTCGAGCACCGGCAGGTTGCGCGGCAGATCGGGAATGGTTTCGGTGATGAGGTAGTAGTGCTCCGCCGCCTGCAGGGGCAGGTTGACGCCATGCGCCTGACCCAGCTGGCGCGACCACATGCCCCCGCAGATCACCACGTTCTCCGCCGAGATCGCCTGCCCGCAGGCGGTGCGCACGCCGGTCGCGGTGCCGTTCAGGGCGGTGATTTCGGTAACGCGGGTGTCCTCGAAGATGCGCACGCCGCGGTTGCGGGCCCCGCGCGCCAGCGACATCGTCACGTCCACGGGGTTCGCACGCCCGTCTTCAGGGATGTAGAAGGCGCCCTTCACGTTCGACAGGTCCCCGACCGGGAACAGCTCTTTTGCCTCGGCCACGGAAACCTCGTGGCAGTTGATGCCGAAGCGGCGCATGAAGGGGGCGACGCGGCGCATTTCGTG
>CAZNMV010000070.1:0-11274 GCA_964573835.1 uncultured Aestuariivita sp.
GTAGCCGCGCGTGACGGTTGCCCCGCGGCAGTTCGCATGCAGGGCGCGCGCGGCGACAGAGCGCGGAAATGCTCTCCTCGGCGCAGTAGTGCTTACAGGTCTTGCGCTTGATGCCCCTGACCAGTTTGTCAGCGGCGTCTTTCTATGTTCCGGATGTGTTGTTCATCTGCGCTCGACCATGGCTGCGCTGAACCAGAAATCCTGCGTTGCTCAAACCCTTAAATCTATCCGGAATGTGCTGACGTCAGACACGCAGGAAGTCATGGGCTTGGCAGGGGAAACCGGGTGACCCTGCCCCGCTGCCCTCGATTGTCGGTCACTCCGTTGATCCTTACGCGGATCAGTGGGCGGCGCCTTGCCTGCAGCATCCGGTCGGCACAACTCCCCGAGGGCAGGCCCCGCCTGAATGCCGCGACACTGCTCCGGCACAGCGCCCCGGTCATCACCGGTGGCCCCGATCACCCATTGCTCCCGGCGCGCTGCCGGGCAATTGTCACCTGTCGGCTCTGATCCGGCGGATGCGCATCGGGGTCAGAGCACGGCAGGTTGAGGTCTGGCGCGCACCGCAGGGTCGGTTCGTGCGGACCGGGTCGAGGATCGGAAAAGGAGGCGAGGATGTCCGGCGAAAAGGTGGCGGTGATTACGGCAGGCGGATCGGGCATGGGCGCGGCCGCTGCGCGCAAACTGGCCGCAGAAGGCTACCGGGTGGCCATTCTATCCTCCTCGGGCAAGGGCGAGGCGCTGGCCCGCGAACTCGGCGGCGTCGGCGTCACCGGGTCGAACCTGGTCGGGGCGGATGTTCAGCGGCTCATCGATCTGACGATGGACAGATGGGGTCGCATCGACGCGCTGGTCAACTCGGCCGGCCATGGCCCCCGCGCGCCCATTCTCGAGATCACCGACGAAGACTGGCACACGGGGATGGAGGTCTATTTCCTGTCGGCCGTCCGTCCGATCCGGCTGGCCGTTCCGATCATGGTGGCGCAGGGGGGGGGTGCGATCGTGAACATCTCGACCACCTGGGTGACGCAGCCATCGGCGATGTTCCCGACATCGGCCGCGTTCCGCGCCAGCCTTGCCACCTTCACCAAGATCCTCGCCGACGACTATGCCGCGAAGGGAGTGCGGATCAACAATGTGCTGCCCGGCTGGATCGACAGCCTTCCGGCGACCGAAGAGCGACGCGACAGCGTTCCGATGCGGCGATACGGCACCGTCGAAGAGATCGCGGCGACCGTAGCCTTCCTTGTCTCGGAGGGTGCGGGCTACATCACCGGCCAAAGCGTCAGGGTCGATGGCGGTCTGATCCGCTCGGTCTGACAGAGCGATCTTCGTCCCGGCCAGGCAGGCGGGGCGCGCGTCCCGGTCATGTCGCATGCACTTCGAACGCGACGACCGAACGCTCGGTGACGCGCTGCCCGCGGCGGACGACAAGCCGGACAGGGCCCTTGCCGGGCGCGAGCGTCAGGCCGATCACGGCGGGGTCGGTGCGTCCGGGCAGGCAGGCGCGCGCCGACAGCCGGAGCCCCTCCGGTCCCGTCTCCTCGCAGGTCAGCCAGATCCGGGTCAGCGGCGTTCCGAGATAGGGTGACAGCAGGCGCCGGCATGCCCCCCTCGGCCCGCCTTCGGGCACATGCAGCGCGTCGGACCAGCGGACCCCGGCAAAGGCCGCGAAGGGCACGGTCGACAGGCCCATGGCCAGAGCGGCGACAAAGCTGTCCTCGGGCGCATCGAGATCGACAACCCGCAGCGCATCGATATCGTACTGGAGTTCGACCGCCCCCTCGCCCGGACAGTCGATGCGCAACAGACCGTTCCCGGTGAGCGAGGGGATCGTCGACAAAGGCCCCAGATCGGTGCCCGGCCCGGCAACCCACATCGCACGGCCCGGCAGGATCCCGATCAGAGCCGCGTGCGTCGCAGACACACAGACCCCCGGTGCCACCACCGCACCTTCGCCGGGAAGCCCGGCCGCGTGCCAGCGGGGGCCCTGTTGCGCCGGATCCGCCGGCAGTTCGAGGTAATTCGCGAGGCGGAAGGGCCTTGTCGGTGACCCAAGGCGCGCCGATGACTGGGCCTGCAGATGCAGATGCGGGACGGAGCTGCGGCCCGAATTGCCGACGCGGGCAATCCGCGTGCCGAAGCCGACCGCCTGCCCGGGGTGCACCTCGACCGATCCCTCCACGAGATGGCACAGGGCGACATGTTCGCGCTGCTCGGTCAGCAGGATCACGTGGTTTCCCCAGTTCTCGGCGTGGTTGATCCCGCCGATGGGATTGTCCACCACGTCATTGCAGACGGATACGACCATGCCCTCGACCGGGGAATAGACCGTCCGGCCCCAGATGGCCGAGCTGCGCTCTTCACCCTCGCCCGGCAGCGGCGCCTGGAAATCGAGCGCGTAGCGCCATGCGCCGCGATGGGTCAGCGCACCCTCGAAGCCCTGCGTCACCTGAACCGGCCCTTCCACCGGCAAGGCCAGAAGCGGCCCGCCATTCCGGCCCCAGCGGGCGCTGATCCAGTCGGCGGACATGCAACGCTGCTCGGGCGTCCTGTCGAAGCCGGGGGCCGGCCGGTCCTGCCCGGTCATCACGCTTCGCGTCAGCAACCCCGACAGCAGGGTCAGCATGAACGGCACCGGCAGGTAGGAGACCCCCGAATAACCGGTCAGGATCTGAAGCGTGGCCGCGATGAGCGCGGTCAGAGCCCCGACAAAAGGGACGAGCGACAGGCTTTTCCAGCCCGGTTCGACGAAGACGGCCCCCAGCGCCATCCCGGCGAGAAACCCGTTATAGGAGGTCGGCACCCAGTCCACCGGCACGCCGACCCGCACCAGGCCAAGAGAACAGAGCGCCCCGGACATCCATCCCAGAAGTCCCGCGATGAACATCGACGGCGACCAGGCAAGGACCGCGGCAAGGATGATCGCCCCTGACAGGAGCGACGGGGAAAAGACGAACACTCCCGCGGATACGGGCAAGGCCAGGACCAGGTCGCCCGCGGATGCGACATGCATCCAGTGCCAGCCGAACCAGGCCTTCGACTGCATGGCCGCATCGGGAAAGAGCGCCAGCAACACCCCCGCCCAGAGGCAATAGGGCAGCACCCCCACCGGGAACCGGCTGCCCCGCATCACGCCATGACCCATCATGCCAAGATAGAGGGTGGCCAGAACCCCCGCCCCCACGAAGATGATCTGCGCCATGGGATGCAGGCCCATCGGCGTGACAAGCCAGCCCGTGAACAGCGCGCCCAGAACGACATTCGCCCGGATCTCCATCGCGATGTCGCTGATCCCGTAACGCAGCAGCGGCTCGCGCAGAAGCTCGACCCCGCCAAGGGCGAGAAAGGTGGCGATCGCAAGCGGTGGCGTCTGCATGAGGACGATCCACATGGCCATGCCGACCGGCGCGGACCGGATGAAGATCAGCGCCGAGAGCGGTGTCAGGAACACCTCGGTCAGGATCCGGCGGGTTCGGGCAGCGGCCCGCGACGGGGGCCCGCCCGGCCAGTACAGACCTGTGCCGTCAGTCATAGCCCCCACCGGCAAGATAGGCGGGCATCTGCTCGGGATCGGTCATGTCGGCGAGGTTCTCTTGTCGGCGGATCACGTGAACGCCGCCCTGAAGGTCCAGCATGACGACTTCGGGCCGCAGATGGATGAACTGCATGGATTGACCGAGATTGTATGCGCCGACCGGCCAGAGCGTCAGGCGGTCGTCGACGTTCAGCCGTGGCAATTGCACCTCTTCCCGGATCACGTCGATCTCCATGCAGAGATCCCCGACAAGCCGGGCGGGTTCGGGCATCGCGTCGGTCTGGCGTGCAGGATAGGCCGACATCGCGAACCACGCGGCGGTGTAGAGCAGGTTGATCCCGGCATCGAGCACGTAGCTTGCCTTGGGTGCATGGCCGCGCAGCGTCATCTCCTTGACGCGCAGGGCCGTCAGCCCCGAAGGGTCCGACATCAGGGCGGCCTGACCGTCCTTGATCGACACGACCGTGGTGACGAGATAGCCCGCCTCGTCGATCAGGTGACGCCCGGTTTCCAGCCGCAGGATCGGCCTGCGCGCTGTGGGCTGCCGATTGAGTTCCGATGTGATCGCCTCGGCATAGCGTTCGATCGGCGGGACGTGCAGGTCGGCCGGTCCGGTCATCCCGTGCAGCAGCGCCCGCGACGGAAAACCGCCGCCAAGGTTGAGACAGGCGACCAGTTCGGACGTGTCCGCTTCGATCTGATCGCGCAGCCCCAGCAGGGATTGCGTGGCCACGCGGTAGGCTTCGGGATCAAGCATGTAGGTCCCGATATGCGCATGAAGCGTGTGCAGCGTCAGGTTGGGATGGGCTGCCACGTGGTTGCCCGCGCGCAGCGCCTCGCCCGTGGCCAGTCCGAACCCGAATTTCGACCATGTCGGCCCGTGGGATGTCGCGAACCAGACCCGGATGCCCACCTTGTAACGGCCCCCCAGCTGCTCGGCTGCGCGTTCGACACGGGCCATGTCGTCCCAGTTGTCGATCTGGATCATCGCGCCCTCGCGCAGGGCGGTTTCGATGGCGTCGTCGTCCTTGTAGGGGCCGTTGAAGATGATCTCGCGCCCGTTGAAGCCAAGCGCGCGCGCCTTGTCGTATTCGTATTTCGACACGATCTCGGCGCCCCAGCCTTCGGACTTGAAGACCTGGCAGACAGCGTTCAGACCATTGGTCTTGAAAGACCAGAAGAATTGCGAGTTCTCGTACAGCGACCGGAATGCGGTGCGCAGGGCGCGGGCCTGGGCGCGGATCTTGCGCTCGGAAAAGACGAAGAGCGGCGTTCCGTGTGCGCGCACGAGGCTCTCGACATCGACGCCGTCGATCTCTGCAAGAACGGTTCCGGCATAACCGCCCGAAAGGGGATTGCGTTCGGCCGAATTGCCTGCGGACAGGCCGCCCAGCTCTTCGGAAATGCGTGGGCTCCTGTAGTCGTTCATGAAGGCTTCCCCTCTGCGACGAGGGGCGTGTCCGCGTTCGCTCCCCCGGTCAGGTTACGATTGTGCCTGTCGATCAGCATGTCGGCGATGTCGTCGATATGGGTCAGGATGTCCTCGCAATGGCGCAGAAAGACCTGGCCTGCCTCCGGTGCCCTGAGGTCCGGCAAGGCAAGGCCCAGCGCATCCGCCGCGACCCAGGCGGGCATGTTCAGCCCCAGTTTCGCGGGAAACGAAACCCAGGCGGGAAAGCGCGGATTGATCTCGAACAGCATGTGGCCGCGCCCCGCAGGCTTCACCAGTTCCATCTCGAGCGCGCCTTTCCACTTGAGGTCCCGCACCAGGCGTGCGGCGATGTCCGCGATATCGGGATCGTTCACGCACACCCCGCCGAATCCCTTGCCCATACGTGATTTCATCAGCTTGCGGATGGCGATCGAGGCGACGAGGCCGCCGGGCCCGTCGCCGACGGCGCAGACGTCATATTCTTCGCCGTAGACGGCCTCCTGGACGAGGACCGGCGTGCCCCAGACCTCGGCGATGTCGTTGATGGCCCCGAAGAGCTGCGCCTCGTTGCAGACGAGCCGCGCATCATAAAGCCTGCCCTTCACGTAGCACGGATAGCCAAGCTGCCCGGCAAGCGCGGCAAGCCCCGCCGCCGTGTCCGAGGCAAGAGTGCGTGGCACGGGCACGCCGACCCGCGCCCCAAGCTGGCCCAGTTCGGTCTTGGACCGTGCGGCCAGCGACGCGCGCTCGGGGATGGCGACGGCGACGCCATGGGCCTTCAGATCGTCCCGGATGGCGAGGTAATTGGCCAGCTCGCTGTCGAGCGTCGGGATGACGAGCGACAGACCCTCACGGTCATGCACGTCCATGAGGCGGGTCATCAGCTGGTCGGCGCCCGCTCCGGGGAAGGGAAACAGATAGGCACTGTCGACGTGATCCGGCCCGCGGTTGTACAGCCCGGTCTCCATCGGGTCATAGCTAATGCCGACGAAGCGCGCTGCAGGCCAGAAGGCGCGGATAGCCTCGATGACGGCGCCGCCCGGCTGGGGGCTTTCACCGCGGTGAAGTCCGCTGACGGCTATGACGGGGGCGGGTCGGCGCATGGCAGCCATGTCTCAGCCCGGCATTCCTGGCCGGTCGATGCCCAGTCTGCGCAACCGACCGCGGAAATGTTCGATATCGCGCATGGCAGACCCGCGGTCGATGCCGTATCTTGCGACGAGATCGTCCTTGATCCCGGCACCGTCGAGTCCCGCCGCGAGATCGCGCAGGATCGACACGCCCTCGGGGGTGACGGCGAAGAAATGACCCGTCCGCGCATCGAACAGGAAGCTGTCGCGATGAATGCGCCAGCCGTCCGCATCGATGCCGCTGTCCTGCCGACCGGTGATGGTGTCCCGCACTTCAAGCCTCACATGCCACGAACCCGCATCAATATTTGCAATCCGCGGCAAACGAATTGACGGCCGTCAATTCTGAATGCGGAAATTGAATATATTCATTTTCTTGCAGTTTTTCGTGCCGGAGGTCCGGCCAGGGAGTATTTGATGACAGCCTTTCGCAAGACAGTGTTTTCCACCGTCGCAGCCGCCACGATCCTTGCAATGCCGACATTGGCCTGGGCGCAAGATACCGCGCAGGTCCTGCGGGCCGTGCCGCATGCCCCGCTCGATATACTCGATCCGACCTGGACCACTGCCTATATCACCCGGTCGCACGGCTATCTGGTGTATGACACGCTTTTCGGCATGGACGAGACCCTCGAACCCCAGCCGCAGATGGTCGAGACATGGGAAGTATCCGACGACGGGCTGGCCTGGACCTTCACCCTGCGCCCCGGGCAAAGCTGGCATGACGGCACGCCCGTGACCGCCGCGGATTGCGTCGCCTCGCTGAAGCGCTGGGGCGCGGTGGACGGCACCGGTCAGGCGCTGTTCTCGCAGATCACCACCATCGGTGCGGTCGATGACGACACCTTCACGATCGTCCTGAACGATCCCTTCCCGTCGATGGTATCGGCGCTTGCACAGCTGTCGTCCTATGTGCCGTTCATGATGCCCGCGCGCATCGCCGCCACCCCGGCGGGAGAACCCATCGCCGACCCGACCGGATCGGGGCCGTACATCCTGTCCATGCAAGACTGGGTGCCCGGCGAAACTGCGGTCTATGTCCGCAACGACGCCTATGTTCCGCGGGGAGAGCCCACGTCGCTGGCCGCGGGGGGCAAGATCGCGTTTCTCGACCGGATCGAATGGCTGAGCTACCCCGATCAGCAGGAAGCCGCGCAGGCGCTTGTCGCGGGCGAGGTGCATTATCTCGAATCCCCGACGACCGCACTGGCCGAGGATCTCGCCAAGGTCGATGGCGTGACCGTCGCCGCGGCGGATACGCTGGGCAGCATCGGCATGGCCGTCTTCAATCACCGGATCCCGCCCTTCGACAACGTGGATCTGCGCCGCGCCGTCCTCGCCGGGATGACCCAGCGGGCCTACATGGAGGCGGCGATTGCCGATCCCGATTACTGGCGGGTCTGCGCGTCGGTCATTCCCTGCGGCACCGCGCTGGCCTCGCCCGTGACGGCCCCGGCCTTCACTGAGGCCGATCTCGACGCGGCCCGCGCCCTTGTGGCGGCCAGCGGCTATGACGGCAGGCCGGTCGTGATCTTCGATCCGGTGGACAGCCCGGTCCTGTCGGCCTTTACACGCGTGACGATCGACCTCTTCGCCGCGCTCGGCATCGCTGTCGATCATCAGGAAATGACCTGGGCAGAGCTTCTCGAACGCCGGGTGAACCGGGGCGAGGCGAACGGCTGGAACATGTTCCACACCTGGTGGCTGGCCATCGACCTGGGCGATCCGATGCGCATCGCGTTCTCGGGCAACCCCGAGACGGGCTGGATCGGCTGGCCTGCGGACCCCGAACTGGAAGCCCTGCGCGCCGCCTACCTGCGTGCCCCGGAGAACGCGGACCGCGCCCGGATCGCCGCCGAGGTGCAGGCCCGCATCGTGGATCAGGCGCATTTCGCCATCCTCGGCCAGTTCTATGAGCCGATCGCCTTCCGGGACGACGTGATCGGCCTGCAGGGCGGGATCCAGATGTACTACAACCTCGCGCTCCAGTCCGAATAGCCTATCCCCGCGGGCCTGCCGGCCCGCAGGCGGACCTTCGTGCACGACGATCGGCCCCGGCGCCGCCCGCTTGATTGCGGGCGGCCCATGGTTTATCCAGTCTGTGAGAGAACCAGTCCGTCACCACAGTCCACTTTCCTCCATCGCGCAGGATAGACGCCGTCGGCCCAATCATGCCACGACGTCAGCATTATCAGGCCATGCTTCCGTGATCCGATAAGGACAGGGAGCCGACATACCCAGTACCAAGGCTGTCTCTCGGTTCCGAACTGCCAGGACAGGCAAACGCACTGAGGTATAGGCAATAGCACGCATCCGGTCTTGCCCCGAACACGCCCCGCTGACTTTCGCGAATGCGCTGGCAACCCTTGCTCTGGTGCTCGTGATCACGATGCGTCTCGCCCCGACGCCTGCGCAGGCCGATGCGCCGGTGGCGATCCCCTCCAGCGCCAGTGCGGGCCTGTCGCTGCGCGGTCAGTTGTTCCGGCCGTCGGGCGGCGGCAAGGCCCCGGCGGTCGTTCTCATGCATGGATGCGGAGGCTGGCAGCCCGCCGTTCTGCGCGGGCTTGAAAACCATGCGCGTTTTCTGGCCAGCCAGGGTTTCGTGGTTCTCAACCTCGACAGTTTCGGCCCGCGCGGGCAGACCGGTGGCACCGTCTGCAAAAGCACCAGACGCCTCGCGCAGGCGCGGGACTTCCGCACGCATGACGCCTTCGACGCGCTGCGCTTTCTGCGACAGCAGCCCTTCGTCGATGGCGCGCGGATCTTTCTGGTGGGTCAGAGCAACGGCGGAAGCACGGCGATGATCGCCGCGCTGGAACGCACCCGCGCGCGTCATGTCGGAACTGGCCCGGGGTTCCGGGGGGTTGTGGCGCTGTATCCATGGTGCGGCGCGGTGGGCACGCGGCGCCCCGAGCTGGGATCGCCGCTTCTCATCCTTGGCGGGGCGCTGGATGACTGGGTTCCGCCTGACGAATGCCAGCGCATGCGGGGACGCAGCCGCGAATTGCGGACAGAAGTCTATGCCAATGCGGCGCATTCCTTCGATGTCCCCGTCCCGGTGCACCGATATCTGGGCAACCTGATCGGCTACAACCCCGCCGCCGCGGCCAGCGCGCGGGCCGAGATGCTGCGTTTCTTCCGCGCCTATCTCTAGGGTCAGGACCCCAGCGTCACCACCAGCTTGCCCTTGACCTGACGCGCGGCAAGCTTGTCGAGCGCGCCCGGCGTCGCCTCAAGCCCGGCGACGGTTTCGACCACCGGCTTGATCCGGCCATCCTCATAGAGCGCGAAAAGCTCCTGCACCGACTGCGCATGCCGCTTCGGATTGCGCTGGATGGCGGCACCCCAGAAGACGCCGACCACGCTGCAGGCCTTCAGAAGCGGCAGGTTCATCGGCAGTTTGGCGATCCCGGCGGGGAAGCCCACGACCAGATAGCGCCCTTCCCAGGCGATGGCGCGCAAAGCCGGTTCGGCATAGCCGCCGCCCACCGGGTCATAGATCACATCCGCACCGCCCTTGCCGCAGAGCGCCTTGAACCGGTCCGAGAGCGCGCGGCTTGCTTCTTTGTCCGCAACCGTTGGGGGATAGACGATCCCGTCATCGGCCCCCGCCGCCAGCGCCACGTCCAGCTTGTCCTGCGACGAACAGGCCGCCAGCACCCGCGCACCCAGCGCCTTGCCCAGTTCGACCGCCGCCAGCCCGACACCGCCCGAGGCGCCCAGAACCAGAAGCGTCTCGCCCGCGCGCAGGGCGGCGCGGTCGGTCAGCGCGTGATACGAGGTGCCGTAGGTCATCAGGAACGCCGCCGCATCGGTCATGGGCATCCCGTCAGGGATGGGCGTCACCGTCTCGCGCTTGAGCGCCACTTGTTCGGCCAGCCCGCCCCAGCCGGGAAAGCCCAGCACCCGCTGGCCCACCGCAATGTCGCCGACCCCTTCGCCCACCGCGGACACGGTCCCTGAAATCTCGGCACCCGGGGCGAAGGGGCGTTCGGGCTTGAACTGGTACATGTCGCGGATGATCAGAAGATCGGGAAAGTTGAGGCCCACGGCGGCGACATCGACCACCACCTCGCCCTTGCCCGGCTGCGGGATCGGCAGATCCTCGACCACCAGCGTTTCGGGGCCTCCGGGCGTGCGGCTGAGCAGGGCTTTCATCGGCTTTCTCCTGTTGAACGTCCGGGCGCAGCATCGCGATTGTGCGGGCGCAGGCAATCCCCTATCCGCCGCGTCCTGTCCGCGATCCGGCTTGCGCGCGGGAAGGCCGCTTTGGCATAAACCCCGCATGACACCGACAGACACACCCCGGACGACCGCGCCCAGCCTGCGCATCCGCATCCTGTTCGGGGACGACGCGATGCTCGGCCCCGGCAAGGCCGACCTGCTGGAACGCATCCGCGAAACCGGATCCATCGCCGCCGCCGGGCGGTCGATGGGGATGAGCTACAAGCGCGCCTGGATGCTGGTCGAGGCGATGAACGCGGCCTTCCGCGATCCGCTGGTCACATCGACGCGCGGCGGCCCGCAAGGCGGCGGCGCGCGCCTGACGGAGGCGGGCGAAGAGGTGCTGGCCCAGTATCGCAAGCTGGAAGAGATCATGGCCGATGCCGGAGCGGACCGCATCGCCGCCCTGCAGGCCATGCTGAGGGATATTCCCGCCGGAAAATAACGCTTGATCAACGGGATCATCGTTGCGATATGTTTTTCGAAACATATCAATCACAAGGGCAAGACGGCGTGACCGCATCGATGACCACTTTGCGTTCCATTGCCGCCCTTGCCGGGCTTGCGCTGGCCCCGATGACGGCGGCAGCGGAGGACATCACCGTCTTTGCCGCCGCCAGCATGGCCAACGCGCTGACGGACATTGAAGCGGGGTTCGAGACGGCGACAGGTCATGACCTTGTCGTGTCGCTTGCCGGGTCATCGGCCCTTGCGCGGCAGATCCAGCAGGGCGCCCCGGCCGATATCTTCATCTCGGCCAGCGCTGACTGGATGGATCTGATCGAGGCAGAGGGGCTGATCGAGCCGGGCAGCCGGTTCGATCTTCTGGGCAACAGCATCGTCCTTGTCGCCTTCGGCGATGCGCAACCTGTCGAAATCGGCCCCGATCTCGACCTTGCCGGGCTGCTGGGCGACGGGCGTCTGGCCATGGCGCTGGTCGATTCCGTGCC
>CAZNMV010000071.1:0-11239 GCA_964573835.1 uncultured Aestuariivita sp.
CCGCGTTCACGAAACCGCCGTCATCGTTCATCATGTGCAGCATGTCGCAATACATCTGCGCGCGCGTGGTCTCGTCCAGCTCGGCCCGCGCCGCGATGATCATGGCGTCGAACTGTTCCGATCCCCACATGGTCTCGTTCCAGCTGCCGCCGTTCATGTGGGCGATGGTCAGGAAGGCGTCCACGGTGGGACGCGCCTGCCACCCGGACATGGTCATCGGCTTCTGCATCCACGTGTTCGACCAATAGCCATCCGACGGCGTCTTGATCACGTTGATGTCGGCCGCGCCTTTGGCGGATTGCTGGAAGGTCAGCGCGATATCGTTGGCGGAACTGCCCGCGGTTTCCGAGGTGTAAAGATCGATCGCGCTGACACCGGCCTTGTCGAAATAGAACTTCGCCTTGTCCAGATCGTACTCCGCGGGCTTCACGCTGTCGCACCAGTACTTGTAGGTGGGCCCGATTGGCGTATCCGCCGAGATCGTGCCGATGCCCTTGAACACCTGGTTCAGGATCAGTTCGCGATCCAGCGCATGCTTGATGCCCTTGCGGAAGTTCGGGTCGTCAGTGGGCGCGCGGTCGACCATCATCACCATGTTGGTGAAGGCGCCGGTGGGCGTGTTGTAGAGCGTCACGGCCGCGTTGGCGCTCAGCTGTTCGACCGCGAAGGCCGGCACATCGCGGATCGCGTCGACATCGCCCGCCAGAAGCGTGCTGAGCGTCGCGTTCGCGTCGGGCACCGGGATGAAGTCCAGCCCGTCCAGATAGGGCTTGCCCTCTTCATGATAGTTCTCGAACCGCTCGAGCACGACGCGCTCGCCGGGGATGAACTCCATCACCTTGAAGGGGCCCGAACCGATGGCGCGGGCGAAATCCGTATGACCGGCGGGATGGATGGCCAGGTGATAGTCGGACATGATCACCGGCAGGTCGGCATTGCCCGACGACAGCGTGATCCTGACGGTGGTGGCATCCGTCGCCTCGATCGCGGTGACGGTCGACAGAAGGGCCTTGGCCGGCGATTCCGACCCGTCGGCGATGTGACGCGACAGGCTTTCGACCACGTCTGCGGCAGTGACCGGCTGGCCGTTGTGGAAGGTCAGGCCGCTGCGCAGCTTGAAGCTCCAGTCCGTCGCGGCGTCGTTGACGCTCCACTCCTCCGCGGCATCCCCTTCGACGTCCAGGGTCGGTGCGAAACGCGTCAGGCGCTGATAGACGCAGTTCGAATAGACGCCGTCATCGGTATCCACCATGCGCACCGGTTCCAGCGTGTTGTCGGTGTTGCCTTGCGCGACCCGCAGCCAGCCCCCGCGCGACGGCGACTGGGCATGGGCGGGGCCGGCCAGCGACAGGATGCTGCTGGCGGCAGGCACAAGCAGGCCGAAGGCGCCGGCGCGCTTGAAGAAGCCACGGCGGCTCAGTGCGCCGGCCTTGTATTGACGGACCAGGCTGTCGATGTCTGACATTTTCTTTCCTCCCAGGTGGTCGATAGTGGGCTTTGCCCTTTCTTGGCCTGAGATTGCGGGCGCCGGGGGCGACGGACAAACAACCGATTTCATGACTTTGCCATAACTGAGGTTATGGGTCGGCCCGGCGCCGTCAGCGCCGCAGGAAGGGGTCCGCGGTCATGCTTTCTGGCACGGATACCGCCATCCGCGTCAGGATCGACGGCGCAAGGGCCAGCTGATCCAGCGTCTGATCTTCTGGTGGCAGGTCGCTGTCACCGAAATAGTAGAGGGCGACGTCCTGCTGGTCCTCTCCGGCGCCGCCGTGATGGCCCAGATGGTCCTGCCCGTGGTCGGCGGTGACGATCACCTCATAGCCCAGCACGCGCCAGCGGCTCACATAGGGCGCCAGCGCGGCGTCGAGGTAGTAGCAGGCATCGCTCATCTCGCGGGTTCCATGGCCAAAGCGGTGCCCCATGCTGTCGAGCGTCGATGTGTGCAAGAGGCCATAGTCGATGCCCCTGACCTCGCACAGATGGGTGAGGGTGGCGAAAAGGTCGGCGTCCGCCGGGCTCATCTGGTTGGCCTCGGTGGCGTCAGCCATCGTGTGGAAACGGCCGTGGTGGATCGGGCCCTCGGCGGCGTCGAGTTCGATGTGCCGCACGGGGTCGAAGGGCATCTCGTGGAAAAGTTCGCTCCACCAGCTCAGGGCGACCGCACCGGTCTTGCGGCCGTTCCTGGCGAGTTCCGAAAAGATGTCGGGCGCCACGAGCCGCCTGCGGTGCTTGTTACCGAGAACACCATGGATGTGCGGCGGCAGGCCGGTATGCATCGAGGCGTAGCAGGCCGAGGACGTGGACGGCAGAACCGACCGCATCCGCCGCACACGCGCATCCCCCGAGCCGACCCAGCCTTCGAGGTTTCCGAACAGGCGCCGGAAGTTCCGGTAGGGCACCCCGTCTAGAACGATGAGAAGCAGCTTTTCGGATCGGGCCATCGGTTCACCTCCCTGCGCCTGCCAGCACCCGAGCCGCCCCGACGTCCGGTGTTGCGCGCCCGGCCTTGGGCATGAGCTGGCGGTCGTTTTCGCCTTCGGGTCCTTTCGATTTGTGCCGTCGGCATCGCGCGGCAGGCAAACAACAAATAACCGGTCTTTGCCCCGATCAGGGGCCACCCATGCTGCAGTCATAACCAAAACGACCCCATTCGGGCCGCTATGGTTGTTTGTCGAAAACGGCCCCCGGTTTGAAACTGGCCCCAGCCTTGAGGGAGGACCGAGGTGTACCGCATCATCCTGACGCGTCTGGCGCAGGGTCTTCTGACCCTGCTTCTTGCGTCTATCATCATCTTCGGCGCGACCGAGATCCTGCCCGGCGACGTGGCCGAGGCGATCCTGGGCCAGAGCCGCACGGACGAGGCGCTGGCCGCGCTGCGCGAGGAGATGGGCCTGAACCGTCCGGCGGTGGTGCGGTATTTCGACTGGCTTGGCGGGATGCTGCAGGGCGATCTGGGGACATCGCTGGCGACCGACCGTCCGGTGGCCGACATGATTGAAAGCCGGATGTGGAACACGCTGCGCCTTGCACTGCTCGCCGCGGCGATCTCGGTGCCGCTGTCGCTGGCCTTCGGCCTGTGGTCGGCGATGCGCGCAGGCGGCAAGGTCGACAAGACACTGGCCATGACCACGCTTGCGCTGATCGCGGTGCCCGAGTTCTTCATCGGCCTGATCCTGATGAAGGTCTTCGCGGTCGAATTGCGGTGGTTCTCGGCCTCGGCCAATACCCGGCCTTACTTCGACTTCTGGGAGAATTTCCGTGCGCTGGCCTTGCCGGTCGCCACGCTCAGCTTCGCCGTTCTGGCCCACATGATGCGGATGACGCGGTCTTCGGTCATCAACATCTTCACCTCGCCCTACCTTGAGATGGCCGCGCTGAAGGGCCTGCCGAAGCGGCGCCTTGTCGTCCGGCACGCCCTGCCCAATGCCCTGTCGCCCATCTTCACCGTCATCGCGCTGAACCTCAGCTACATGGTGTCGGGCGTGATCATCGTCGAAACCGTTTTCGGGGTGCCCGGTCTGACGCGGCTTCTGGTCGATGGCGTCACGCTGCGGGACATCCCGCTGATCCAGGCCTGCGCCATGATCTTCGGCACCGTCTACATCCTGCTGAACCTGGCAGCCGATGTCCTGTCGATCCTGGCCAATCCACGCCTGAGGTATCCGAAATGAGCGACGTTTCCGACAGCGGAACCCGGCGCGCATCGGTCTTTTCGGGCCTGCGGCTGACCTGGACCGCGATGATCGCGGGGTTTGTGCTTCTGTTCTGGCTGGCGCTGGCCATCTTCGGGCCATGGATCGCCCCGCATGGCGAGGCCGACATCATCTCGACCCGGACCTTCGCGCCGATCGGTGAAGGCGGGCTCCTGGGGACCGACAAGCTGGGCCGCGATGTGCTGTCGCGGCTGATCTACGGGGTGCGCACGACGCTTCTGCTGGCGCTGATCACCACCCTCATCTCGTTTGCCTTCGGCGTCACGCTGGGCTTTGCCGCGGCGATCCTGAAGGGCTGGTTCGACATCATCGTCAGCCGCATCGTCGAGGCCTTCATGGCCTTCCCCTCGACCCTGCTGGCGCTGGTGGTGATCGGCGCCTTCGGCACCTCGATCACCGTTCTGGTGCTGACGGTCGGGCTGGTCCTGTCCACGAGTGTCTTCCGCGTGTCACGCGCCCTAGGCTACGACGTCGGGGTCATGGATTTCGTCGAGGCCGCCCGCGCCCGCGGAGAAGGCACCTGGTGGATCCTGTCGCGCGAGATCCTGCCCAATTCCATGGCCCCGCTGATCGCCGAGTTCGGTCTCCGCTTCACCTTCTCGATCCTGTTCCTCTCGGGGCTGTCCTTCCTTGGCCTCGGCGTTCAGCCGCCTGCGGCGGATTGGGGGCTGATGGTGCAGGAAAACGTGGGCGGTCTGTTCCTCGGCTCCTCGGCCGCGCTGATCCCCGCGGCCTGCATCGCCTCGCTCACCGTCTCCATGAACCTGCTCGTCGACTGGTTCCAGCAGCGCCAGCAAGGTGAAACCGTGCTCGAGAAGCTCGACCAATGACCGACATCCTCGCCATCAAGAACCTGCGCGTCGAAGGCCGCCCACCGGGGGGCGCATATATCCCCATCGTCAAGGACGTGTCTCTGACTGTGGCCAAGGGCGAGGTGTTGGCCCTGATCGGCGAAAGCGGGTCGGGGAAATCCACGATCTCGCTGGCCGCAATGGGGTTCGCGCGGCCCGGCTGCCGCATCGCGGGCGGCGAGGTCTGGCTGAACGGGCGCGACATCCTGAAGCTCGCCCCGAAGGACCGCCATGCCCTGCGCGGCGACGAGGTGTCCTATGTGGCGCAATCGGCAGCGGCCAGTTTCAACCCGGCGCTCAGGATCGGCAGGCAGGTGATCGAGGCGCCGCTCTGGCATGGTGCGGGCGATGCCGCGACCCTGACCGCGAAGGCCGTCGATCTCTATCGCAAGCTGGACCTGCCGAACCCGGAGACCATCGGGGACAAGTTCCCGCACCAGGTCTCGGGCGGCCAGTTGCAGCGGCTGATGGCGGCGATGGCGATGTCGTGCGGTCCCGATCTTCTGATCCTGGATGAGCCGACCACCGCGCTGGACGTGACCACCCAGATCGAGGTGCTGAAGGCCTTCAAGGACATCATCCGCGATCAGGGCACGGCGGCGATCTATGTCACCCATGATCTGGCCGTTGTGGCGCAGGTGGCCGACCGCATCCTTGTCCTGAAAAACGGCGAGATGGTCGAGGAAGGACCGACCGCGCAGATCCTGCATGATCCGCAGCACGACTATACCCGCACGCTGATGGACGCGGTGCGCCCGGCGCCGCATCTCGTCGATCACGCCGGACCGGACGCGGCCCGCGCACCTGTGATCTCGGCCCGGAACATCACGGCGGGCTATGGGGCGCTGACCATCCTGTCCGACGTGTCGGTCGATGTTCCCGCGGCTTCGGTCGTCGGGGTCATCGGGGAAAGCGGCTGCGGGAAAAGCACGCTGGCCCGGGTTGTCGCGGGCCTGACGCCCCTGCGCGGGGGCGAGATCCACCTTGACGGCAAGATCGCCGCGCCCAGCGTCAGGGACCGGCCGCGCGACACGCTGAAGGATTGCCAGATCGTTTTTCAGATGGCCGACACCGCGCTGAACCCGCGCCAGCGGATCGGCGACATTCTGGGCCGTCCGCTGGAATTCTATCAGGGGCTGAAGGGGCGCGCGCGCGACGACAAGGTGGGCGAGTTGCTGGAACTGGTCGACCTGCCGCGCAGCTTTGCCACGCGGTTTCCGGGCGAATTGTCGGGCGGGCAGAAGCAGCGGATCAATCTGGCCCGCGCCCTTGCCGCCGACCCCAAGGTGATCCTCTGCGACGAAGTCACATCCGCGCTGGATACGGTCGTCGCGGCGGGCGTGATCGGACTTCTGAAATCGCTGAAGGAGAGGCTCGGCGTCGCCTACATGTTCATCAGCCACGACCTGTCCACCGTCGCGTCCTTCGCCGACGAGGTGGTGGTGCTCTATGCCGGGCGGGTGGTCGAGAAGGGGCCGTCAAGCGCGGTCTTCAGCCCGCCCTTTCATCCCTATACGCGGCTTCTGCTGTCCTCGGTTCCCGAGATGCGGCAGGGCTGGCTGGAAGGGGTGGCCGACACTGGCGAGGCCAGGGCGGCAAGCGCGGGCGGTGTCATCATCGGCGCGAAGGGCTGCCCCTTTGCCAATCGCTGCACCCATGCGATGCCCGGCACCTGCGACAGGGTCACGCCGCCCCTGCGCGCGTTGTCCGGGGGGCTGTCGGTGGCCTGCCACCTTGAAGAGGCCGCACTTCCGGGCGGCTGAACGATCAGTCGACCAGCGCCTGGTAGCTCAGCACCCTGAGTTGGCGGCGCAGGGTATAGGCGCTCGACGGGACAAGCTGGGTCATCAGGATCACGGTCATGTCCTCGACCGGATCGACCCAGAAGGCGGTCGAGGCCATGCCGCCCCAGGCGAATTCGCCGGGCGAGCCGACGATCCTGGCGCGGGCGGGATCCAGCATGACCGACACGCCAAGTCCGAAGCCGATCCCTTCGAAGGTGGTTTCGCTGAAATGCGCCTGGCCCCGGCTGGCCAGATCGCCGCCCATGTGGTTCGTCACCATCAGATCGAAGGTCTTGCGACCCAGCAGCCGCCCCCCATCGAAGGCCCCGCGCCGCAAAAGCATGGTGGCGAAGCGCTGGTAATCCGCCATGGTCGACACCAGCCCGCCCCCGCCGCTTTCGAGCGTGACGGGCGCCCGGCAGCGATCCTGCTTCGCCGATGGGGCAAAGCCGCGCTCGGTGTGGTCGTACAGTGTGGCCAGTCGGCCCAGGCTGTCGTCCGGCACCGAAAAGCCGGTCTCGGTCATGCCCAGGGGACCGAAGATGCGATCCTGCAGGAAGGTACCGAGGGTCTGGCCGCTGATCACCTCGATCAGGTGGCCCAGGACATCGGTCGAGAGGCCATAGAACCATCGCGCCCCGGGATGGAAGGCCAGCGGCAAGGTCGCGAGCGTGCCGACCGCCTCGGCCATCGTGGTCAATCCGCGGTCGAAATCGAGCCCCGCCGCCGACAGGGCCTGTTCCAGCGCATTGCCCCGGGGATCGCCGTAGACGAGGCCCGACTGATGGGTCAGCAGGTCGTGAAAGGTGATCTGGCGGCGCGCGGGTTCGGTCGCCTCCAGGGAATGGCCGTCGCCTTTCCAGACCCGGGGATTGGCGAAGGCCGGAAGGAAATCGGCGATCGGCTGGTCCAGCTGGAACCTGCCTTCTTCGTAGAGCATGAGAAGCGCCAGCGACGTGACCGGCTTGGTCATCGAATAGATGCGCCAGATCGTATCGGGGGTGACGGGCTGCCGGGTGGCTGCGTCGCGACAGCCGCTGCGTTCGGAAAACACGACCTCGCCGCCGCGTGCGATCTGGACCGCCAGACCACTCAGACGCCCGTCGCGCACATGGCCGTCCATCCAGTGCGATATGCGCTGCAGGCGCTGCCGGTCGAAACCGGGGGTGCTGTCGATGGGCAAAGTGGGGCCTCCTGTGACGGACCGCTCCATTCTGGCGGTACCGTTTCGCGGCTTTCAAGCAACGAATAACCTTCCTATAACGAAAAAGATTTCATGCATGAGTTTGCCATGAGCACCCGACGACTTCCCCATCTGACCTGGCTGCGGGCTTTCGAAGCTTCGGCGCGTCACCTCAGCTTCACCAATGCGGCGCAGGAGCTGAACCTCACCCAGGCCGCGATCAGCAAGCAGGTGAAACTGCTCGAACACTACCTGCGCGAACCTTTGTTCGAAAGAAAGCCCCGCAGCCTCGTGCTGACGAAGGTGGGCGCGGCCTATCTGCCGAAGGTGCGCGACGGGTTCGAACGGCTGGCTGCAGGCACAGAAGAGGTCTTCGGGCTGAGACGCTCCGAGGTTCTCACCGTGCGGGCGCCGGTCGGGTATTCGGTGAACTGGATCGCGCCGCGGCTGCAAAGCTTCTTCGATCGCCATCCCGAAACCGAAGTGCGACTGGTGTCGAGTGTCTGGGGCGAAGTCTTCGACAACGAGCGGTTCGATCTCGACATTCAATACGGAACCGGCCGCTGGACCGGATATCGTGCCGACCGGCTGACCTGGGAGGTGATCAAGCCCGTATGCGCGCCATCGCTTCTGTCCGGCGAACGGGCGCTGAAAAGGCCCGAAGACCTGGCGCATCACCGTCTGTTGCATGTCATTGGCTACGAGGAGGGCTGGGCCGACTGGATGAGGCACGCAGGTGTCAGTGGGGTGAACTCGGGCCAGGGACTTCAATTCGACACCTCGCTTCTTGCTTTCGAGTTCGCGTCGCGCGGCGGCGGAGTGGTTTTGGCGCGATCCTCGATGTTCGGCATCGAGATCGAGCGCGGGCGGCTCGTAGAGCCGTTCACGATCGAGGCCCCCCTGAAGGAGGCGTTTTATCTGATCTCACCCGAGGCCGGGCGCGACCATCCGGATACGCAGAAGTTCCGCGATTGGCTGATCGAAACCGCCGAGAACGACCCCGAGAACAAACGCAATCGCGCATGAAACCGTGCCAGAGGCCGGGTCTGTGTGGTGCGGCGCGCGTCGAAGAGGCTGGCGGCAGTCCGGAACACTCTGACGACGGACAATGCGACCTCCTGGCCTCCATAAAGACGCGCTTGGCCGAACTCGATCGCTTCTGGGAGAAGGAACAGACCAAGGCAGACGTCGATGTCTTCATCTTGGACGAGGTCTTCGCAAGTCTACCGTCACCCCCGTTCACGCCCGATGAAAAGAAAACACTGGCCGCAAGCGTCTACGCCTAGCTTGCTATCACGACAGACCGTCCCGGCCCGACACCTGTTTCAGCGCCCGTTTACGGATAAAGGTCACGGGGCCGGTTCTCGAGAATGCCTTCCATCGAAAACAGCCCCGTCACCGTGGTGAAATCAAAGCCCGTGATCAGCCGCTGGTAAAACTGGTCATAGCCTCGCATCCCCCGGCAAACGACCTTGAGCATATAGTCCCAATCCCCACCGATCCGGTAGAAATCAACCACCTCGGGCAGACTTTTGACATGGCGGGCAAAGACCTCGGCCCAGTCTTTCGAATGATGGCTGGTGCGGATCATCACGAACACCGTGAGATCCATCCCCAACCGCGCGAGATCGACGGTGACACGGGAGCGGCTGATCAACCCTGAGGCTTGCAACCGCTGCAACCGCCGCCAGCAGGCATTCTGCGACAGACCAACGCGATCCGCCAGTTCCCGCTGCGACAGCGAAGCATCCTCTTGCAGGCAGGTGAGTATTTTGAGATCAAGATGGTCGCAATTTTCCATATGTTCGATCATATGACACCAATTTCAGGTCATCCAGTCAGAAGTTTGGGAAAAATCTCAACTCTGGCTGCGCTATCCTCACCGATGAACAGGAGGGAACATGCGCGATCTGACAGGCCTTGCCACTTCACCGCTCGAAGCCTTCCGGGCGTCCCTGATCACGGAAGACAGGCTGGCCGACCTGCGTGCGGGCCTGATCGGCGAAGGCACCATGATGGATGGCCCCTGCGGGCCAAAACCCTTGGTCTATGCCGACTACACCGCCTCGGGGCGTGCGCTGATGCAGGTGGAACGTTTCGTGATGGAGCAGGTGCTGCCCTTCTATGCCAACACTCATACCGAAGCGTCCTTTTGCGGAAGTGCCATGACCCGGCTGCGCACCGCCGCGCGCGCTGCCATCGCGCAGTCCTGCGGAGCGGGGCCGGATCATGCCGTGATCTTCTGCGGAGCCGGGGCCACTGCAGGGATCAACCGCCTTGTGGCGCTTCTTGGCGCGGATGATCGCGCGTCGCCGGTCCGCGTGGTCCTTGGCCCTTACGAGCACCATTCCAACATCCTGCCCTGGCGCGAAAGCGGGGCCGAGGTGGTGACGCTGCCCGAAGCCGCCACCGGCGGGCCGGATCGCGCCGCGCTGGCCGATGCGCTGGCCTCCGCCCCCGGCCGGGTGATCTGCGCCTTTTCAGCCGCATCCAACATCACGGGGATCGTGGCGGATGTCGCGGCCATCACCCGTCAGGTCAAGGCCGCAGGCGCAAGGATGGTCTGGGATTATGCCGGCGGAGGTCCATACCTGCCGATCCGAATGACCCCTGTTCCGGACGCCGCCATCGACGCCATCGTGGTATCGCCCCATAAATTCACAGGTGGGCCTGCGGCATCGGGCGTGCTGATCCTGCGCCGCGACGCGGTGCGACAGCAGACCCCCACATGGCCGGGCGGCGGCACGGTGCGGTTCGTCTCGCCCGCCCACCACGATTACAGCACCAGCCTTGAGGCGCGCGAAGAAGCAGGGACCCCCGATGTGATCGGCGACATCCGGGCCGCGCTGGCCTTCATCGTCAAGGATGTGATCGGCACGGCCACCATGACCGCCCGCAACCGCGATCTGGTCGCACAGGCCGAGGCGTGCTGGCGCGACCACCCCCGTATCCGGATGCTCGGGCCGAACCTGCCCGACCGCCTGCCCATCCTGTCTTTCTGCATCCGCGACAGGCAGGGCGGGCACGTGCATCAGCAACTGGTGACGCGCCTGCTCAGCGATCATTACGGCATTCAGGCGCGCGGCGGCTGCGCCTGTGCCGGGCCCTACGTGCATGCCCTGCTTGGCATAGGGCCGACGCAGAGCGACGCTTTGCGCGACGCGATCCTGTCGGGACAGGAGGTGGCGAAACCCGGCTTCACCCGCCTGAACCTCGGGGTGCTGATGACCCAGGCCAAGGTGAATTTCATTCTGACGAGCGTCGCGGATCTTGCGGATCGGGCGGCCGATCTGGCCGGGAACTATGCCTGCGATACCGCGCGCGCGATTTTCGTTCCGCGCGATCAGGCCGCCTGAGAACGCCCGTCATCCAAGCACCAAGATCGCTCGAATGACTGCTCCTTTTTCGATGGTCGTGCGATGCAGACCTTGATCACGCCCACAACTGGGATCAGAAACGACACCAAGATCTGTTTGAGAGCGAACAGCTTTTTCACGAAAACCAACGGAGGTTCCCCCAATGTCTTCAAAGCTCGACAAAGCACCCCTTCTGACCGCGGCCACTGCCATCACGCTGAGCATGACCGCCTCGCTGGCCATGGCCGAGACCGTTACATGGCGTTTCAACAACAATTATGCACCGACCCGACCCGAGTCCGCACATATCCGCAATTTTGCGGAAAACGTGGCCGCGAATTCGAGCGGCAGT